>JBILSS010000063.1:0-11014 GCA_044371965.1 Vampirovibrionales bacterium | reverse complement strand
TTGGTTGGCACGCTTTAAGCGTCGTGGGAAGGTGGTGTCTCGGAGCTTGGATGACTTAATCCATGCGGTGGCTCTGTATTTTCATAAAGTCAACTTAAGATATAGCTAATTGGTTAAATGTCTCAAAATAAAAACAATCTTATTATTGACCTTTGTTTACATAACGTAACAGTTCATACATATCCCCCAGATCCTACATTTTCTCTTATTTCATAGATCCTAGTCTTAATTGTCTTTTGATGATAGACTAAAAGCTAATGTAGTAAACTTCTGAATTAAAGGAAAAAACCATGCCGATTACCTTGCCTTCTCCTGAAATTAACGATATTGAGCTTGCCCTACAAGGCAAAAAGCAGATTGATTGGGCGTTGCAAGATATGCCTGTGCTTCAAAGCATTCGTGAACGCTTTTTAAAAGAACAACCGTTGAAAGGCGTGCGAATCTCGTCTTGCGGACACATGACCAAAGAGCTTGCAGCGTTAGCCATTACCATTCAAGCCGGTGGCGCGCAAAGCATGGTGATCGCCTCTAACCCCATTACCACGCAAGACGATGTGGCTGCCTCTCTTGTCAAGGATTATGGTTTGGCTATTTACGCCCAACGAGGCGAAAGTGTCGAAACATATCGTCGTCACGTGCAACTGGCCGTTGATTTTGAACCTCACATTATTATGGATGATGGCGGAGACGTTTGTGCAGCCATGAAAAACACCCGTCCTGATTGGTGTGATCATGTATGGGGAAGTACCGAAGAAACCACCGCAGGCATTACTCGCCTAAAAGCCTTGGATGCTCAAAATGCCTTGCCTTGGCCTGCCATTGGCGTGAATGAATCGAAAACCAAGCACTTGTTTGACAACCGTTATGGCACAGGGCAAAGCACGCTAGACAGCATTATGCGAGCCTGTAACATCCTGATTGCGGGTAAGACGGTCGTTATTATGGGTTACGGCTGGTGCGGACGTGGCTGTGCCATGCGTGCCAAAGGTCTAGGGGCGAATGTGATTGTGTGTGAAGTGGATCACATGAAGGCGTTAGAAGCCGTGATGGACGGCTACCGTGTGATGCCGATTTCAGAAGCATCCCGCTTAGGCGATATTTTCATCTGTATTACCAGTAACAAGCATGTGATTGACACGCCTCACTTTGCGGTGATGAAGGATCAAGCCATTATTTGTAACGCAGGGCATCAGAATTGGGAGTTCAACTACGACGCTCTTAAAGCAGGATCTGCCACTGTGACGGAGCCTCGCCCCTATGTGGAAGGCTGTGTGCAGGCAGACGGTCGTACGATTTACGCCTTGAGTCAAGGGCGTTTGGTGAATCTCACCGCAGCGGAAGGGCATCCTGCGAGTGTTATGGATATGAGCTTCGCTAATCAGGCGTTGGCGGTGGAATACTTGGTGAAGAACAAGGGCAACTTAGGCAATCACCTAATGACCCTGCCTGCTGAATTGGATTACAATATCGCCAAGCTTAAATTGGCATCGATGGGCATTGCCATTGACTCGATGACCCCTGCCATGTTGGAATATATGAGTAGTTGGAACATGGGAACCTATAGTGTTTTATAGATAAAATGAGCTATTAGACTATTCTAGGAGCCTAGATTTTTTTGTGAAGGCGTGTACACAGACGTACATAACAGAACAAAAAAATCGTAGCGACAACGAAGACGCCAGACGCTATTTAATCGTTTAATTGGTACAAACTATTTTTGGCTATCCCGAATCGCTTGACCACCACTAACGAGAATGTCTTCCACCAACCCAGCGATCGCTTTTTGGATCTCGGCTTGATCAAACGTCCCTAATTCTAGCTTTCGGCTCACTTCCAAAGACGCATCCGCCTGCAAGAGCTGTACAAATAGCGTAAATCCGATTTCATTCGTGTAAGGCTTGGCATAGGCTCCCAAAGGCAATTGGCATCCACCTTCTAGCAAACGCATGAGTTCACGTTCGGCGAAAACGCAAGCGTTTAAGGCGTCATCCACCGCCACGCTTGAAATCAGTGAGGCAAAGTCATTTTCGACATGAAACTCCACCCCAACAACGCCTTGCCCTACGGCGGGAATAAGTTCGGCTTCAGGACAGAACGTATGCGTAATTTTGTCGGTCAAACTCAGACGATTCAAGCCAGCGACCGCCAAAATCGTGGCATCATATGGCTCTTCCGCCAGCTTGCGAAAACGGGTCTGCACGTTGCCTCGGATGTTTTGGTACACCAAATCAGGACGCATCTTCTTTAGTTGTGCGACCCGACGCACCGCACTCGTGCCGACGACGCTACCAGCTGGCAAGTCTTGAAACGGCGTGACACCATCGGCGGAAATGAAGGCATCACGTACATCTTCACGCTCGCCAAAGGGAATGACCTTCAAGCCTTCAGGCAAAAGCGACGGCATATCTTTGAGGCTATTCACCGCAAAATCGATGTCCCCACGCAATAAGCCTTGCTCCAATTCTTTGACGAAAACGCCGTAAGTCCCTGATTGAGTCCCCAAGCTTGAAAGCGAATCCGTTAAATTTAAATCGCCCAAGGCTTTTAACGCCACAATTTCAAAGTGAACACCGTCGAACGCTTTTTCTTGCGAAAGCAGTTCGATGACATGCTGCGTTTGTTGCATCGCCAGCGGGCTGTCTCGTGTGCCAACTCTTAGAATGCGTTGTGTTTGCGTCCCCATTTAAATACCTATCGTGACTTATGAACTCATTTCCGTCGAAGAAGCGGTTATTTCTTCATAATGACGTGATTGAATTTCAATGCTAAACGGTTGCGACGCTTCAGGCAAGGAACGCAAAACCAGCGGTTCTCGAGAATACGGCAGTGGCTGAAAGAGATCTCGTAAAACCAGCAAGTCTTCGGCTTGAAAACGCCCTTGATTGATGACCATGCTCGGGCTATGCAAAAGCCGTTGCATCAAGCCTTGACTCCACTCAAACAGGGCGTCTTGCTGTTCTTCAGGCGAAAGATCACTTAAATCAAGCGGATGCTGTTCAAAATAATCCATGTGGAGGCTTTCCACAAAGTCCCGCAAGCGTTTGAGTTCCGCTTCACAAGCGACTTTATTCAAGCAATTCGGCAAATGTTCCAACGCTTTTTCGATGAGTTCTTCCGCCGTGCGACGCAGACGAGCTTCCTTCTGTGGATCAAAGCTCGACATACCCACCAAGGCATCGGTGTCGTACACGTTAATGTGCGAATACGCTTCAGCGACATCAGGGCAAACATTACGAGGCACCGAAATATCGTAAATGCTTAACGGCGTTTGACGTTCCTTAAATTGTTCCGCAAAAAAGAGTAGGTGTGGGGCTCCTGTCGCCACAAAAATGACATCCGCTTGAGCGAGGAGTTCAGGCGTTTTTTCCCACGTTTCGCCTGTAAAAGAAAAGCGTTCTTCCAGCTCCGCAAGTCGTTCTTGGCTACGGTTCAATAAACGCACATGATGCCGTGCTTCCAAAGGCAACGCTTCGTTTAGACGCTCTAAAATCAGGCATGCCATTTTGCCCCCCCCGACGACGACCATGTTTTTTTCAAACAAATCAGAGTGATGCGTCAAGGCTAAATCCAGCGTCGCTTTGCTTACGCTGGCGTCTCGGCTGGCAATGCCCGTTTTCGTACGGACTTTCTTGCCCACTTGAGCCGCTTCATAAAAAAGCACACGTAAGTTTTTTTCCATCGGATTTTCAGCCGTATGCACGGCTTGGGCAATATCCACCGCCGTTTTCACTTGGCTTAAAATCTGCCCTTCCCCTAGAATGAGGCTGTCTAAGCCACAAGCGACTCGGTACAAATGCCGAGCCACCGCTTTGCCTCGCAAAACTTGCACGGCATCGCTTTTAAACAAGCTGGGATCCACACCCTTTTCTTCAATCAAATAATGCTTTAAAGACAATTGAGCGTGCGAAAGATTCGAGCAAACGGCGTACAATTCCACCCGATTACAAGTCGTCAAAACCGCCAGCGAACGGATGCCTGATTCTTGAGCGTCATGCGTGAGTTGACGAATCACGTGAGCCACTTCATGTTCTTGAAAATTGAAGGATTCACGAATATCCAACGTTGCCGTTGTGTAATGAACACCTAGCATTAGGTATTCACCATATAAAGGCGATTCAGCTATTTCAGACACAGGACGAAGAGGCATATTCATTTTCCAAACGACACGGTCTTCAGACGTTGCGGACACGCTAGCAATCACAAACAAGCTTTGCTTAATCGAGCGATGATGACATTGCTTACCATTAAGTGCTTATTCTAAGCATACACCAAGCAAAGGATTTTAGACAAAAACAAACGACAGACTACACTATGTAAACCAAACAAAACCACTCAATTAGTTTGTGACCACTTCTTTGATCAAACTTTTTGAAAGGCTTTGAAGCGAAGAAACAGCATCCAAGGCTTCCCAAGGCACGTCTAAATCGTTACGCCCAATGTGACCGTAAGCGGCTAAGTCTTGATAGAAGCGTCCGCCACGTTGAGCAGGCAAGCCTGTTAAATTAAACTTTTGAATAATGGCTGCGGGTCGCAAGTCAAAGGCTTGGTTTACCAAGCTAGACAAGTCGCCGTCCGTCAAGCCGTTTTTCACGGTGCCGAAGCTGTCCACAAAAACAGAGGTGGGACGAGCCACGCCAATCGCATAACTTAACTGCACTTCAGCACGATCCGCCAGACCAGCAGCAACCAAGTTTTTCGCCACATAACGAGCCGCATAGGCTGCGGAGCGATCCACTTTCGTGGGGTCTTTCCCTGAAAAGGCTCCGCCACCGTGACGAGAGGCTCCGCCGTAGGTGTCGACGATGATTTTACGCCCTGTTAAGCCTGAATCGCCTTGAGGTCCGCCGATGACAAAGCGTCCGCTTGGGTTGATGAAGTATTTTGTGTCCGCATCAGGCTTAATGCTAAAGCCTTCAAAGACGGGGAAAATCACGTAACGACGCACATCGTCAAAAATGCGACGTTGAAGGGCGGTATTGTCTGAAACGCCTGCAATTTCTGCTGCGTGCTGGGTGGAAATAACCACCGTTTCCACACGTTTAGCGACGCCGTTTTCATATTCAATGGTGACTTGCGACTTGCCGTCTGGTCTCAAATAAGGGAGCGTGCCGTCTTTACGGACTTTCGCCAACTGCCTCACCAAGGCATGAGCAATATCAATCGCCACAGGCATCAAGTTTTGCGTTTCGTTGCTGGCATAACCGAACATAATGCCTTGATCGCCTGCCCCAATGCGGTCAATTTCTTGATCGCTTAAGGTTTTGTTACGCACTTCAAGGGCATTGTCGACACCGCCTGCGATGTCTCGAGACTGCTCGTCGATGCTTACTAGAACGCCACAGGTTTGACCGTCAAAACCGCCCGCTTCCGCACCCACATAACCAATATCGACAATCACTTTACGAGCCACACTAGCAATATCCACATAGCAGGACGAGGTAATTTCACCTGTGACTAGCACAAGCCCTGTATTTACAACGGTTTCACACGCCACACGAGCCAAGGGATCTTGCGTTAGGCAGGCGTCCAAGACGGCATCAGAGATTTGGTCACAGATTTTGTCGGGGTGACCTTCGGTGACGGATTCTGAAGTAAAGAAATAGCGAGAAGAACTAGGCATGGAGGGAATCCTTTGCAAAATTAACAGAGCATCATTTGTCTACTTTTCATTATCGCTAAAAAATACCACAAGGTCAAATCTTTGTAATGTGTTTTGCAGGAATACAAGAGAAGACTAGTCCTTAGATGAACGTAAGCACACGAACGAGTCGTTATACTATAAGGTAGAGAGAATTATAGAGAGAACACTGCTTTATGATGGCTAACACCGCCGTAATCCCGACAGGCATACAAGGATTTTTCGCAAAAATCCTGCAACATAATGATGTCTTCCTCGCCGTTGGCATGATCCTCATCGTGCTGATGATGATTTTGCCTCTGCCTCCCTTCTTGCTGGATATTCTGCTCACGCTCAATCTTTCGCTAAGCATAATTATTCTATTGGTGACGCTCTACACCAAAGAACCCTTGCAGTATTCGACCTTTCCCACCTTGTTGTTGGTGTCTACCTTGTTTCGCTTGGGCTTGAATGTCAGCTCGTCTCGCTTGCTTCTGCTCACTGGGGAAGCGGGTGAGGTGATTGAATCCTTCGGGAACTTCGTGGTCGGCGGAAATTACGTCGTGGGTTTGTTGATTTTCATTATTCTGATGATTATTAACTTCATGGTTATTACGAACGGTGCGGGGCGAGTTTCAGAAGTTTCCGCCCGCTTCACCTTGGATGCCTTACCTGGTAAGCAATTGTCGATCGATGCCGATTTAAACGCTGGCATGATTACCGAAGCCGTCGCCAAAAAACGACGGGTGAACGTCCAAAAAGAAGCGGACTTCTACGGTACGATGGATGGTGCTTCCAAGTTCGTCAAAGGCGACGCCATTGCTGGGATTATCATCACGGTGATAAACATCGTGTTTGGCTTGATTATCGGCGTGGTGCAATTGGGCATGGATCCCGCAACAGCGGCGGCGACGTTTACGACCCTCACCGTGGGGGATGGCTTGGTGTCGTCCTTGCCTGCTTTGTTGATTTCATCCGCCACAGGTATTTTGGTGACCCGTGTTAGTGAAGACGACGACGCCAGTTTGGGTGATGAATTAGGCAAGCAGTTATTGTCGAACTATAAAGTGCTGGCGATTTTATCAGGGCTTTTATTGTTGATTGGTTTTATACCCGGTATGCCGAACGCTCCGTTCTTGTTCATCGGAGCCATTGCTGGAGTCGGTGCCTTTTATACCTTCAAAAATACCAAAACCAAAGCAAAAGCCGATTCCGACAAAAAAGATGCCGATGCCCTCGCTCAAAACAAGAAAGACAATCCAGCGAAAACCAGCACCGAAGAAGTCTTGGAAATGTTGCATATTGAACCCATGGAACTTGAACTCGGCTACCGCTTGGTGCCGTTAATTGAAGCGGAATCGGGGGGTGATTTACTCGAACGCATCGCCAACATTCGCAAGCAAATGGCGCAAGATTTTGGCGTGGTGTTGCCTTCCATTCGGGTGCGAGACAACCTTCACATTGAAGCCGATGCTTATACCCTCAAACTAAGAGGCATCGAGCTAGGGCAGGGTAAAATCAACGCCGATATGCTTTTAGCGATGTCCACCGATCCTGATTTGGCGGATGAAGTCGAAGGCATCGCCACCATAGAGCCAGCCTTTGGCTTGCCTGCCTTGTGGATCGACAAAGACGACCGTGAAGAGGCGGAAATGAACGGCTTTACGGTGATTCATCCTGCGGCGGTTTTGGCGACACACTTAACGGAGCTGATGAAACGCAACCAATCGCAAATCGTCACTCGTCAAGATGTCAAGCAACTCCTTGATAATCTCAAAAAAACGAGCGAAGCCCATACGTCTTTGGTGGATGACTTGGTGCCGTCTCAACTCAGTATTTCAGAACTGCATTACATTTTGCAATTGTTGTTGATGGAAAATGTCTCGATTCGAGATTTGACGTCGGTATTAGAAAGCATTGCCTACCATTGCCGTATTTCAAAATCGCCTGATTACTTGGTGGAACAATGCCGAGTCGCCTTGAGCCGTCACTTATGCAAGCAACATGTGGATGAAACCAGCGGTAAACTGCCTGTGTTGACCTTGTCGCCTGATGTGGAAGAAAATATGGCGAATCACTTGGTGAATACCGCCACGAATAAGGACGGTCAGCAGACGTTCATGTTGGCGTTGAATCCGCAGTATACGCAGAACTTGCTTTCTACGATCAATCAGCAGATTGAAGAGGTCTTGACGACGCAAGGCGTGCAACCTGTGTTGTTGTGTAATGGGAAATTACGCAGTCATGTGCGAAAGTTGATCGAGCGTATGTTGCCTCAAGTAGCGGTCTTGAGCTACAACGAGATTGGTCCGCTCACGCAAGTGCAGAGCTACGGCAGCATCAGGGTTTAGGGACTTTTAAACTTCGGCAGTAATTGGTCGACAGTGGCGAATGTGGGGAACGTAAAGCTATTTCCAGAGTGACAGTAGTTATCATTAGGCTCAACATGAAGATATTCATCCGCTTTTTCATCAAGTTGAAAAGCCTGTTTTAGTTTTTCCATATACTCTTGCACAGGTAAAAACAAACCCTTTTCTTGATCTGTTTCCCACCAAGAATCAAGAGCTAGTGCCTTAGGAAAGCTACTGGGATCCTTCAAGTTGGCATTGGGAGGTAAGCCCGCCACAAGGAAAACATGATCCGAACAGACCCTGTTTTTTGATGAATCCTTAATGTTTGCTGCCATTATTACAGAAGAAAGTCCAATCTTGTCCAATAAGTATTGAAAATACCTAGTAAGTTCGCCACAGTTAGCTATCTTAAGAGTTTTTATGTCATCATTAATCAAGTGATTGTAAGCGTTAAGCGGAATTGAGTCTTCCCCATCAACAGTAACTACAGAGTGCTTTCTTTTCTCTCGCTCAGCTCGTAATTTTTGATCTCTCATATCTCTTATTGAGGTCAAATCATTGCGGTATTGGTTAAAAGTATCTAGGAGTAATGGATTTTTTTCTAAATGATTAATATCATTACCGTTTTGCATGGCAAAACGAGTCCAAGAAGATGCTTCCTGAAACCAAGGTTCTTTCTCATAAACAGCTTTAGCCTCTTCAATGATTTTCTTACAATCGGGCTTGAGGGAGGGAGGGAGGGAGGGAGGGAGGGAGGGAGGGAGGGAGGCGGGCTGGCTATTTTTTGCTCAGCCCAAGAACGAGACATTTGGTCTAAAACTCGCATGAAGGATACTCCAAAATTAAAGGGTCATACAAAGCGTGCATCGCTTACAAAGACATAAAACACCCTCAAGCTTATTTGATGCCCCCCCCTCACAATCATACAAAACCCTACAATAGACACTGTACAGGAAATTATCAATCCAGCTACAACCCCCTTGGTAAAAACGTCTATTTTGGACTATAATAAACGCTATTGTTGTGAAGGATCTTTTTGAATGTCTCGTTGCCCACTGTTTAATCAAACCCCCACTGAAACGCTTACGTGGGTTTACCCTCAAAATAATGCCGTCATCTATGAAGCGTCCACCTTTGTGTTGGGTTCCACCAGCAAAGCGATTGACGCCCTAAGCCTCAACGGAAGCGATGTCCCCCTACATCCCCACGAAGACGAAAAGGCGTTCGCCCACGTTGTGGCGTTACAAGAAGGCGAAAACATCCTAGAACTTGTCGCCAATACAGGCGAACGCCTAACTCGCAAGGTGATCCGCCAAATCCCGTGGCGTTTTTCAGAAGAAGCCAAAAGCCCGCTCTTTGCTGTGTCACCCCAAATCACGCCAGCCCCTCGATACCTACTCGGGCAGTCCTTCCCCGTAGAAGTCCGAGCCATGACCCACATCCAGCAAGTCTGGTTAAACTTGACCAACGAAGCAGGCGAACTCATTAGTGAAATCCCCCTGCGTTGCGACGATGCCTTTGTACTCAACCCCAAAAGCCCCACCCACGGCAAGCAAGTCTCTGTTTTTGGGGAACTGCATTATAACGAAGCCCACCCACCGATCGACAAAAGTATTAAAGTCTTTCATGGCGTGGTGGATTTGACGCCCCCCCTCTTGTATCACTTGCCTGACAGCCACGTTCTGCATCTGCACTATAAGGTGCTGGATGATAAAAAGCAAGTCGGTATGGTGAACCTTGGGCAGAGCGTAAGTCTGTGGCAATTTCAACGCACGGTAGAAGTCACCGCCAGTTGCCAAGCCTTTTACGCAGGCAATAGCGAAAAGGCCCGTCGTTTGACGCTGTTACCCCCGCTTCATTCACCGATGCCTGTGGTTGGCTTGTTGGATGTTGATGAGTTTCTGATTCAAGCCGACGCTCATTCGCCGTATTTGCTCAAGGGAGGAAAACCCCACGTGCAAGCAGGCAAAGGTATGCCTGTTGTTTTAGATGCCCTTTCTCTTGAAGACAATCACGAAGGCATCACGACGACTTTTCACCTAACGCATCCCTGTGGGACGATACTGCTCCCTGATTCGGACGGCTTAACCCTTTCGATGACAACAATTGAAGCAGGTTTGAATCATCAACGCTATCAGAGTTCTGATTTGCGTTGGCAGATTAAGACTCAAGGCGACGGGCTTTCTTTAAGCTTGCCTTTGGCGTGGCAAGGCTTTAAAGGTGTGGAAAGTCACTGGAGCGAAAAAGGCTTAGAAGTCAGCCTTCTGAAATTACCTGTGGACAAAAAAGCGTGGCGAATCCTGCTGGATGCTGGGCATGGTGGGCAAGAAGACGGCACACGAGCTTTAAACGGTACGCTTGAAAAAACATGGAGCCTTGAACTCGCCAAACGAATCAAGCTCCTACTGCATGAAGCAGGCGTGGAGCAGGTCTTTTTGACACGAGACGACGATGTGACGCTTAGCCTGCGTGAACGCCAGCAAATCGCCGATGACGTGAACGCTGATTTATCCCTAAGTTTGCACGCCAACGCCTTGCCTGATGGGGAAGATCCCACGGTGAGAGAAGGCGTTTCCGTGCATAGCTACACGCCATGGTCACAACCCATCGGGGATGCCTTACTAGAAAGTCTCGCCACCGTGCAAGCCAAGGATGGTCGTTATTGCAGCAATTATGCGATGACTCGTTTGCCTCGATGCGTGTCGATTTTGGTGGAATACGGTTATTTTATTCACCCTCAAGATTATGCTCGTTTGTTGGATGAAGATCATCTTTGGCGGTTGGCTCATGCGACCGTTTCGGGGGTTTTAAAGGTTTAAGCAGGAAAGGTTCTTAGCATGACACAGTATTGGCTCATTAAATCCGAACCCTTTAAGTTTTCGTGGGACGACCTCGTGCGTCTTAAAAAAGACCACTGGGACGGCATCCGTAATTTTCAGGCTCGCAATAACCTAAAAGCCATGAAAAAAGGCGATATTTGCCTGTTCTATCACAGCAACGAAGGGAAAGAAATCGTGGGGCTTTGCCAAGTCGTCACCGAACATTA
>JBILSS010000061.1:0-11089 GCA_044371965.1 Vampirovibrionales bacterium | reverse complement strand
ATTGAAAAACACTGGGCAAAGTTAAAGCAAGCGATTACTTCTTTGCTTCGTCAAGGCTTAAACATGGAAGAAGCGTTGGCTGTCTACTTTCAAAATAAATAGCCTGTTTTATTTATCTTTTACTATATTGGATTTTCCTATATAGGCTTGCGTGATGGGAAAAAACCTAAGTCTCCCAATAAGTTGGCACAAGAGTTTGTAAAGAGCTTGAAAATATGTAGTATAGGATCTCGAAAACAGAGATGGAAGGATAGTATTAACATTCTCGATAGTGATCCAATATTTAAGCATGCCGAGCTTGCTAAAATGATTGATAAAGTTCAACCTCAGGGAGATGACAAAGAAAATATACTTAAAATATTTGAAGAACTCAGTTCAGGACATAAAATAGTTCTGCTTACGTTAACCAGTTTGGTCGAAAAAGTTGAAGAAAAAACACTTGTTTTAATTGACGAGCCAGAAGGGCATCTACACCCTCCGCTTTTGTCTGCTTTGATAAGGGCAATTTCTAGTCTCATGGTTAAACGTAATGACGTTGCTATTATTGCAACACATTCGCCTGTATTACTCCAAGAAGTACCAAAATCTTGTGTTTGGATACTTGATCGTACATCTGCTATCTCTAAAGCAGAGAGACCTTCGATTGAAACATTTGGAGAAAGTGTAGGGATTTTAAGTCGGGAAGTTTTTAAGTTAGAGCTCTCACAATCTGGCTATCATCAAGTTTTAAAGGATTTACAAAATAAATTTAATACATATGAAGAAGCAATAAGGGCTGTAAATTCTAACCTTGGAGCGGAAGGTAAGGCTGTGCTTAGATCTTTATATTTAAACTCCGAGGCATAACATGAAATACTTGCCACCTCCAACAGATGAAAATGGGGATCCTTATGATTCAGGTTCAGTATTTGACCTTTGTATTTCAAGAATAAGAGATGACTCTAAGAAACAAAGACTATCTAATATTGCTCCTATCGTAAAGGATGCAGGCATTGAGTATGATAAAAAAGCTTATTCAAGAACTTTCTATCAAGAGCTTAGCCATGTTTCAGTTGGTGATGTAGCTAAGGATGAAATTGTCAAGGTTTACAAGGAACAAATGGTACCCAAACAATCAAAAGGGCGTCCGATTTATGATCGGATTTTAATGAGTCCTGCTCATGGTAAGTGCCCCTTTTGTGGGATAGGTACAGTTAATACATTAGACCACTATCTACCTAAAACCCATTTCCCAATTTTTTCAGTCACTCCTAATAATCTTGTTCCTGCTTGTCAGTGGTGCCAAAGAGAAAAAAAGGAACACTACCCGACTTCAGAAGGAAGTCAGGTCTTTCATCCATATTTCGACAATTATGATGACGAAATATGGCTTATTGCCGAAGTAGTAAAGGGTGTGCCAGCAGTTTTTAGATATAGTGTAATTCTTCCTGAAAATTATCCGCAATCCTTTTTAGAACGTGCCAATACCCATTTAGAAAAACTTAAATTGAGAGAGTTATACTCTTCTAATGCAGGAAGCGAATTGGCTGACATTAGGTATCGTCTTTTAAAACTTTATGCCGTAGGTGGTAAGTTGGGGGTCGGGAATCATTTATATGAAGAATTGGAGAGTGCAGAGACTAACCATAAAAATTCATGGCGAAGTGCAATGTATCGAGCGGCATATTCCAGTGACTGGTTTTGTAATGGAGGTTTTATTGAATTTTAAAGCCACTTATCTTTTAGGAGACAGTCTTCTGCCTTCACCCCCTGCATGGTTAACCCTTGCCGTGGGCATTACTCTTCAGCCAGCCTTTGGGAGGGCTTCGCTTGGTGGATGCGTGGCTCTCATAGCCGAAATTAGCCGTAAGATAGCCGAAAAGACGTCCTTTAGACTTTACCTTTTGCTTGAATTTTCTGCAAGTCTTCTCAGATTTCACAGCTATTGTAGGGTCTCAATCAAACTGTCATGCCACCGCTTTGGATAGAGAATACCATAACCAGCCGTTCTATTGTGGAGGCTTCGCAGAGTGTTCAATGGCTTGGATGCACAATCCTTTTGTTCAAGGGTATCGGTGGACATGGCGGAACATTCCCTAAAGTCTCCTTATTTGAAGGGTTAAACAATCCCTCTGTAATGACCGCGTTCTAGCAGGCATCGCCTGCCGTTCAAGGGTAAACCATTCGGCTGTGCCAGCCCTTGAACGACCGTCTTTTCTGCCTGCTTTGGGTGTCCGCGTCCTTCGGGACAGTTTAAACCCCAAACAAAAAGGAGATACGTTATGGGACTTGATATGTACGCCATGATTACCAACAACACCCCTGAATCCCCCGTGGATTTTAAAGCAGAAGATGCCACCGATCTTCACTACTGGCGAAAGCACCCCAACCTACACGGCTGGATGGAAGAACTTTACTATGCCAAAGGGGGTTCTGCCAAAAGTTTTAACTGTGTGACTCTTCAACTGACGTTGGAAGATCTGAGTAGACTAGAAGCAGATATTAAAGCAATTGAGCTACCCGATACGGAAGGTTTCTTTTTCGGCGAATCTGACGGTACTGAACAGGCAGATGATCTCGCCTTTATCACCAAAGCCAGAGAAGCCATTGCCCAAGGGCAAACCGTCTTTTATGACTCGTGGTGGTAAACCACTTTTACCCCAAGGCAAGCAATGCCTTGGGGTATTATTTCTACCTAGCCCCGAAGCCCTACTCTTAGGGGTGATAACATTGGTTCGTTTGAGCATGGCAGCAATACGATACCCAATTATACCCGATTTTACCCGATACTGATGTACCTGATTTTATTACGGTTTACCTAAATTTAGACTTCTCCCTTCACCCCCTGTATGATGTCCCTTGCTTTTTGTTTTTGACTGTTGAGCGGGTTTCGTTTGGCTTTTTTCTATCGTAACAGTCTTGGGCTTACTAAATTCTGCCGTTAAGCTCTTATCTTGAGTTTTCGGTTGCTGCATTGCCTGATACTTCGCCAAATGGGTTTTCAACTGATCCATCTGTTTTTGGTGATCCTGTTTCAGGGCTTTAAAATGGACTTGCAGCTTTTGCCGTTCCTCCCGCTGACGGTCAATGAGGGCTTGTTTCTGTTGCTGATCTCGCTCTTTAGCACGCAATATCGCCTGTTCATTCTCTTTCGTGATGGTTTTCAGCTCCCCTTTCACAAAGCTCCACACCTTACGCCAGCCTTGAGGGATTTTTGCCTGACGCTCCTGACTTTCTTTTGTCCACCGTTCGGCTTGAATGGTTTGGAGCTTCGCCCGTTCTTGGCGTTGGGTGCTGACCATCTCTGTTTTCTGGCTTTTCAATGTGTCTTGTTTTTCCAACGATTGTTCTTTCATCGTGTTGGCATAACTTTTCAGACGATCCGTCATGGTATTGGCAATCTGGTGCTTTGCTTCATCCACACTTAAGAGGGTTTTCTGATCAGCCAGTTTCCCCATAAGTTCTTTGCTTTTTACGCCTGCCCAACGGCTTAGGGCATACACTTCCCCCTGATAATCCACGGCAACCGCTCCCCGTTTGTCGCCTTGTGCCACGGTGTAACCTTTGGCTTTGAGGGATTCAATCAACGCCTCGCCATTTTTCGATTGTTCCCAACAATCTTTAAACAGGGCTTTTAGGGCTTGTGGATCTTCTTTGACCCGTTGTGCCTGATGCCATTCCGCCAGCGTATAATTAAATGGATTGCGTTCCGCTTTATTCTCAAAGCCTTTGGGCAGTTCCCAGCCATATTGGCGGTAAAGCTCCTTTGAAATTTCTTGCAATTTCATTTTGAAATGTGACAACTGCACGGCTTTCATTTCCTGCACGTCAATGCGTGACCACACGCAATGGGCATGACGGCGACCTTGTTTTTCATGGAATACCAAGGCTCTGGACTGATTATCCAGCCCTAATTTTTTCTCAATACGGTTCACCGCATCTTCAAAGGCATCAATGCCCACGCTTTCTTTTTCAGGTGGATTGAGGCTGAGAGAGAACAGGTAATTCTTGCAGCGTGTTCCTTTGCTGTGGGCTTCAATTTCTTGAAACGCCCCGTGCAAATTATCTGACACAAAGCCCCGCAACTCATGGATTTCCACATGATCGTTATCGTGAGCATTCAGTAAATGCGTTGCTAAGGCTTGCCCACTGGCACGTTCGCTGGCTTTTAACAACATGTTACAAACTCCTATTTCTTGAAGCCAAGGGCTTGGAGTAATAATTGCCGCATCTCTAAAATAGCTTCATACGCTTCACTCAGTTGAGCTTCTGCTTCGGGCGTAAACAAAAAGGCATCCACGTTGGCTTGATAAGCCAACTGATTCAGATTGTTCGCCATACGAGACGCCCCCAGTAATCCAAGAATCTTGCTTAACGCTTCCCGATCTTTAGCCATTGGTTTATGTTGTCGCATCCCCTGTTTGGAAAACAGACACGCTTTAATATAGTCGTTGCGACTGGCATAGCCTTGGCAATCTTGGTTTAAGCGGGCAATTTCTTCGGAGCTTAGACGAACGGAAAGCGGGGCAATACGTCCACGTTTTTTATGCTGATCTTGTGCTGGGAAATTCTCCATCATGTTATCGCCCTCCCTTTGTGGGGGTGGGTGGATTAGCGGTAGGTGTTTTTTGAGAGCTGGAAGGCTCATTAAGTGGCTTGAGTTGGTTCTCCCAATCTGCTAAAGTCTTAAAAACAGTGTTTAAAGACTCGCTCTCAATGTCCACCATTTTTTATGAAGAGTCAGTCCTATCAATCGCTGAAAGGATTTATAGCCTTTTTTGATTAGACGCCAAATAGTGGGTTGCGTCGTTTTTTTAGCGGAGCCGTCTTCGCTAAAGGACGCACCAATGCCTCGTAGCGTTCAAATAAAAACGCCACACGTTCTGCATCGCTGGTAAAAGGCGTTTTACGATACACCTTTTCCACCGCCACATCCAACGCTGTGTGAGCCTTACGCAAGTCGACAGGCATGGCGAGCGGATCGTATAAATCCGCCAAGGTCGCCCCTTGTGCCAAATACGGCGAACGCGCGTCTAAAACGGCTTGAGCCAAGGCTTCAATCTGTTGGATTTGGGCGGGTGTGGGGTCAACCGCCCACGGGAAATTATTGTAAACGAGCTTATTTGAATAGTTATAGCGTCCTTCTAAACGCCCTGCGACGGTACGCATCCACGCCATGTGGAGCCGACTGGTCAGCACCCCAAAATGCCACAAACTCGCATCGGGGATGAACCTTACGGCATTACCTGCAATGGTTTCATTTGTGATAAAACCCATAGGAATATACGGACGATTTTCAGAAGACGTTTCAGGAATCACCAAGTAATCGCTTTTCGGCTGGCGTATTGCTTGAAACTCAAAAGGGCGTTCCGCATCTCTTTTGGTTTGTTTATCGGAACTTTTTTCTCGCATTTGTTTGACGGCTTCCACTCGGCGTTTGATTTCCGCATTGTTTCGCCATTCCGTTGTGGGTACATCTTTTAACCACAGGCAATAACGTTGAATGCCGTTAATGAACTCTTGCCCCCCTATAAACGGGCGAATAAAGGCTTCAGGCACACCATGTTTTTCAATTAAATCTGTGCGTTCTTCGGCGGTTAATAACAAATTGCCTCCGTCGGTGGGTTTTGAACCATTCGTCATTTCTTGTAAGCTGGTTTCAATAGGGGTGCTACGGCTTTCTACCCAAATGTTCGGGGCATTCACCAAGTAAGGGCTAATGTTTGTGGCACGCTCTAAGACGGCTTCGCCTTTGACATCAGGGTAATGAAATAGCAAGCGTTGCTTGGGTTCAGCCAAGCCAAAACCCACCACAATACAAAACACGGCGGCTTGCCCAGGGGCTTCGTTTTGCCATTTAAAGGTGCTATGGGCAAAGTGGATTTTCACCCCAAGATTTAACAAAGTCCCCCATAAATAGCCCACCTGTTCGCCTTGGCAAATGCTATTGGTACTAACAAAGGCGACTTTAAGCTGTGGATTGCCTTGCATATATTGCGTGGCTTTCATGTGCCAACACGTCACATAATCCAGCTTACGACTGCCTGCTTGCGTCCCAAAAATGGATTCAACATCTTCTTTTTGCTGTGGATTTAAATAATCTTTCCCAATAAAGGGAGGGTTGCCCATCATGTAATGCAGGGCTTCTCGGGGGCAAACGTCGTCCCAATTCGTACGCAGGGCGTTGCCGTGGTGTATGTGCGGTTCGTGGGTAATCGGCAAAGGGGGTGCAAAGGGTAGCCCCGTTTTATTCGTCAACTGTACGCTCATTTGGTAATCCGTCACCCACAAGCCTAAGCGTGCAATTTCAACGGCGAGTTCATCTATTTCAATGCCATACAGGTGGGTCACGCTTAATTGCGTTTTGTAGTTATGAAACAAGGTGGCGTGTTGCCCTGCTTTTTCACGTTCGGCTTCGTCGAGTTCAATCAAGGCTTGAATCACTTGAATTTCAAGCAAGCGTAGTTCTCGGTACGCAATCACCAAAAAGTTCCCTGTACCACAAGCGGGATCCATCAGCTTGAGGGCTTTCAGTTTTTCCCAAAACGCATCGAGCTTGTTTCGTTTGTTGACGGTACTTTCTAGCGAAGCGAGTTCTGCTTTCAGTTCATCCAAAAACAGGGGGCTAATCACTTTCAGGATGTTTTTTTCGCTGGTGTAATGGGCGCCTAGCTTTCGACGTTCGATTTTGTTCATGGCGGCTTGAAAGAGGCTACCAAAAATCGCAGGGGAAATTTTCGTCCAGTCTAAGGCACAACACTCAATTAAAAGCTGGCGTAAGGTGGCATCAAAGGCAGGTTTTTGAATCGGCACCGCAAACACAGATCCGTTCACATAGGGCAGTTTTTTGAGGTCGTCATCTAAATTGCGTTGTCGTTTGTCTTCAGGCGTGTTAAGAATATCGAAGAGTTCGTCGAGGAAGCGTCCCACATCGGAACCGTCGACGTTGGTTTTTTGTTCCAAGCACCAGCGAAAGTGGTCTTTGTCAAAAATACCAATATCTTCAGCATAACACAGGAACATGACACGCACTAAAAAGAGTCGGTTGGCGTGTTCGTCGTATCCGTTTTTGAGCAGTGCGTCGTACAAGTCCCCTAAGCGATTGGCGGCTTTAATGTTAATGGGGTCTTCATCTTTATAACGCACGAGTTCTCGCCCCGTCATAAAGTTAAACAGGTGAATCTGTTGATGCAAGTCTTCTGTTAAAAAGCGATGCCGTTCCTTGGTTTCGACATTTTCAAGCACCATGTGTTTAAAATCGCTCACCATCACGAATCGGGGTAATTCGTCTTGCGGAATGGTTTCAAAATAATCGTAGGTTTGCTCGTCTAAGGTTTTGTCTAAATCCTTACCTGCACTTTTATGTTCAGCGAGGAGTTGCCCTTTCCAAAAAACGTCAATGAATCCGCCTTGCTTGTTGGTGTATCGTTTGGCTTGTTTTTCAAAGTCCGCCACTTTACGGCGATTGATGCCGAACACGTTAAAAAAGTCGTTCCAAAAGCTGTCTTTTTCGGCACGTTCTCGGGTTTCGTCTTTCCAGTCTTGCCCGAATTGTAAGGCTCGGCTTTTAATTTCTTGGGGGCTTAGCATCATGTGAATCGATTCCTTCTCAAGAATCTTATTCTATCACAAACTACTGCCGTACTATCGCCAGCCTATTGAAGCTCCAAGAACTCGAGCTTTCGCAAACCATTAAACATCCGCTCTTTGAATAATGAGGGCTATAAAGTTCTTTAATTTTTCATGGTGACTTGACCAAAATAACCAAGAAGCAACAGAAAAACCCACATTCTTCATACAAAACAAGGGTTACGCATTTTGGTTAGGAAGCATAAAACACTATCTTTCTAACCAAATGTAACAAAAAAGCAAAATGCTCTCTCAACTTTTCTTTATTTATTCACATAGGAACTATACACATTTGTTAGCTGAAATACAAATGTGAAAATGAGAGAAAAGAGAGTTAAAAAAAATGAGTAGTATTAATTCTGTAAGTAATTACTGGGGCGGAGGTGCAAAGCCTAGCACTCCTCAAAAAGCAGGCTCGAATAATACTTCCAGTAACGTAGACCCTCTCACCAAGTATTGGGGACGCCCAGGAGGAAATGGCCCACAAAAGGCAGGATCCAACGCCCCTTCTTTTAAACTTTCAGAAGGCAAATTGGATGTTCAAGCCACCAGCTTTATTGAAAAATGGGATGCCAACCAAGACGGCGTCCTCGATCTTAATGAGTTTAAGCAGTCCGACGGTTTGACGGGAAATGTCAAAACGGCGATTGGTAGTGCAGAACTTGCACAAGCCTTATG
The DNA here is from genome assembly GCA_044371965.1 of Vampirovibrionales bacterium. Taxonomy (GTDB): domain Bacteria; phylum Cyanobacteriota; class Vampirovibrionia; order Vampirovibrionales; family JAJTHC01; genus JAJTHC01. The sequence goes on along the minus strand of JBILSS010000061.1, from coordinate 2,803 downwards.
GGCAGCCATCGCAGGACCTGACGGCACCTTAAGGGCCGCTGAATATGCCCGTTCTTTAGTCGGCATGGATGAAAACCTAGATGGTGTCATCACCCAAGCTGAATCAGACAAAATTAAAACCCAATGGGCAAAGGAATCGGCTGAGGATCCCGGCAAAGCGAACGTTCGCATTTACAATGACAACGTTGCCCTCGGTACCGATGTGGGCTTAGATACCAAGTTTGCTTTAGGCTTTGAAGAAAAATACGCCAAGAGCCTTGAAGAAGACGATGAATGGGCTGGCTTTGAAGAAGAGGCGGCAGCAATCATAGCACGGACTAAAAAAACGACACCTACTCCCACAACAACAACGACAACCAGCACCAGTAGCATAGATCCAGAAACACTCGCACTGCTTAAATCTTTAGGTATTGATACTTCAACACTTTCCACAAGCACTTCAACTTCAACACTTCCAACAAGCACAACAAGCACTTCAACTTCAACACTTCCCATAAGCACAACAAGTACTTCAACTTCGACACTTCCAACAAGCACAACAAGTACTTCAACTTCGACACTTCCAACAAGCACAACAAGTACTTCAACCGCTGGTAGTGATGCCAACTTCGGTTTTTCAGCCGAAGTCTTAGCCACCTTACGTGATCCTAGGAACGTCGTGGATGGCTTGCCGGTCCTTTAAATCTTACAAGTTTTAAACAAAATCAACAAGAGGCTTATTTCGCCTCTTGTTTGCGTTTATAGTGTTTTAAAAATCTTCCTGTCCCCTCACCTAAAATTAGGAGGGGGGACAAATCGTCTGCTTAGTTCTTTAAAACACTATATAACTAAAAAGACTAGAAGTTTCTTGAAAAATTCGCTATACTAATCTGTATGACATTATTATGGAGAGAGGGATGCCTTCATTGAACACCAATACCCCCCAAGACGCTAATAACTTCAGCGAAACACAGCTATTGCTCGATATTCTGCCCCAAGGCATTCAATCCGCTATTAACGAAGATGAAATCCACTCACTGGTTGAAATCGTCCTAGATTTGGGACGCCCCGCCGAAGTCCGCTTCCTCGACGGTTCCTTCCGAGACATCGGTAATGCCCCCGTCACCCACGATGACATCACCCACATTCTCGAAAATATCAGCCCCTTTTCAGACGATAACCGCTCAGGCATTACACGCACCCTGCACCGTATTAGTGCCATTCGCAACCGTCAAGACGAAGTCGTGGGGCTAACCTGTCGAGTTGGGCGAGTCTTGCTTGGCACGATTGAAGCCATCGCCGATATAGTCGCTAGTGGCAAGAGCATCTTGTTATTGGGACGCCCTGGTGTGGGTAAAACGACCAAGTTGCGTGAAATAGCCAAAGTCATCGCCAATGAGCATCGTAAGCGTGTGGTGATTGTGGACACGTCCAACGAAATTGCGGGCGACGGCGATATTCCGCATCCTGTGGTGGGACGTGCCAGACGCATGCAAGTGAAAACCCCCTTGCAACAGCAAAACGTCATGATTGAAGCCGTTGAAAACCACATGCCTGAAGTCATCGTGATTGATGAAATCGGCACCGAAGCGGAAGCCCAAGCGGCTCGTACGATCGCTGAACGAGGCGTGAGCTTGATTGCCACCGCTCACGGCACCAAGCTTGAAAACCTAATTAAAAACCCTGTCTTGAGCGATCTCATCGGCGGTATTCAAAGCGTCACGCTGGGCGATGAAGAGGCTCGCCGTCGTGCGACGCAAAAAACCATTTTAGAGCGTGAAAATCCGCCTACTTTTGATGTCGCCATTGAAATACGAGACAAAAACACCTTTGCCGTTTACCTAGACGTGGGCAAAACGGTGGATGACATGCTCCGAGGCTTTGCGGTGAATCCTGAAATTCGCAAAACCGCCGAAGACGGTAGCGTCAAAATATTAAGCACGCAAGTCAAGCAGTTGATGGATCCCATTAACCCTGAAGGGGGTATGAAAACGTCGTCTCCGCAGGAAGCGGTGCTGGTGCATAAGCCTATTCAACAAGAAAATGTGCAGTGCTTTAACATCTTTCTATATGCCGTCACCAAAAGTTTTGTGGAACGCATTTTAGAGCGTCTGAATCTACAACACGTGATTCGCCTGACTATGCAAATGCACGAAGCCCACGCTGTGTTGGCTCTTCGTGGTCACGCCCGCCCTGGAGCCAAAATCTTACGCTTGGCGACTGATTTTGAAGTGCCGTGTTTCTATACCAAAACCAACACGATTCCGCAGATCCAGCGTGCCTTGCGAGAAGCCCTTGAAGCCACAGAATTGGGGCAGAGCATTTTGGATCAACTACGTTTAAGCGTGGGGGAAGAAAATAGTAGTGCGGCGTGGGCAAAATCAGCGGTGGAAACGGATGCCAGCTCGCCTCAGCATGATGAAATAGAATCGGCAATTCAAGAAGTGGAAGCGGGCATTCAGATTGTGTTGAATACGGAAAAATCATTTGAGCTGGAGCCAAGGCGGTCGTATATTCGCCGTTTACAGCACGATCATGTGGAAAAGTTCAACTTAATTTCTATTTCCATCGGTGCCGAACCCGAACGGCATATCAAGATATTGCCAAATAAGCCTTAATATAGTATTTTACGCTTCCTAACAATAATGCGTAAACCTTTGCATGCTTGAAGAATGGGGTTTACTAGTTCCTTTTAACGCTGGTGCTTGGGGGTCTTTGTGCCGCCAAAGACTCCCCAAACCCCCAAAGGCGGTTCAAGGGGGGACGGGGGAGGACGTATTGCGTTTCTCCTCCCCTTCGTCCCCCCTTGAAAATCCCCCCCTGA
>JBILSS010000060.1:0-11113 GCA_044371965.1 Vampirovibrionales bacterium | reverse complement strand
GCCATTTGAGCCTTCAAGTTTTTTTCTTGCCTGTCGGCGGCGGCTTGTTGCAATTCACGATTGCGTTCACGCTCTTCCACATAATAGCTATAATTTCCGCCGTAAAGCGTCAAGTTCCCACGCTCAAGTTCGGCGATTTCGGTGACGACTTCATCCAAAAAGCGACGATCGTGAGACACCACCAGCAATCCACCGGGGTATTCTCGGAGGAAACCTTCCAGCCATTCGCAGGCTTCCATGTCCAAGTGGTTGGTCGGTTCATCCATTAAAATGACGTCTGCCCCTTGTAATAGGACTTTGGCGAGGTTAATACGCATTTGCCAGCCACCGCTGAACTTATGCACAGGGCGTTCTAGCTCATGCAAGGCAAAGCCCAAGCCTGTGACCATACGGCTGATTTTGGCATCGAGTTCTTTCGCTCCCAAGCGATCCAGCGTTTCTTGCAAGGTGGCGATGCGGTTTAACGCCTCATCATAGGCTTTGCCTTTGAGATGTTCCAACTTGCCTAAAAGTGCCGCTTCTTCGGACTTGGCGTCGTTGACTTCGGTAAATACGCTATACAATTCTTCTTGCAAGGTAAAGGAAGGGTTGAGTTCGGGGTTCTGCGTCAAGCAACGGATGCGTACATTGGGCAGGCGGTTGACTTCACCTTCGCTCGGCGTGAGTTCGCCCATCAGGCATTTGAGCAGGGTGGATTTGCCTCCGCCATTGGCACCGACGAGTCCCAGTCGGCTATGAGCCGTTATTTTCAGGGAAACATCGTGAAGGACTTGGTGCGATCCAAAAAAGACAGAGACATTTTGAGCTTGAAGCATGGGGCATTCGATTCTTTCAGTATTTTCAAAGTGGGAGGAATTTTCTTAAGAATATCACAAACAAAAAGAGGTTTTTGCAATTACTCTAAACTCGGCTACACAGCTCCCCTTTTCGCAGAGTCTTCCATAAACAAAACGCCTCCTAAATGAAGGAGGCGTCTTATTCAAGTAAAGAAAAACTTAACCTTGCAAGTTGAGCTTATTGGCACCTGCCGCCATTTTCGGCGTTAAGTTCTTTGCTTGTTTAGCTTGAGCTTGAATCTGGCCTTGGGCTTTCGCTTTGGCTGCTTGTCCTGCTCTTTGAGCTTGTTGAGCTTGAGCGGCTTTCATTTTGGCTTGAGCCATCATGGAAGCAGTGTTACCGACATTGTTCATATAAGGATCCTCCACATTAACACAACATAAAATACCTTCTAAAGCTTTTAAGAGAGAGCCTCTCAGGTATTTACAAGGACAATTGTAGCACTTTTATTACTACAATGCAAGCATTTGTTACAAGAATGACACATTTTCTTTTAAAGACAATCATTGTCCTTGAAAACAACCCAAAAAACAGTATTCCTCCACTAAAAAAGCGGAGGAATAAAAATGGCTATAGATAGTGTTCGATAGATGAAACAGGCTATGAGGCTATTCTAGGAGCCTATGGACACTATAACTAGCGAGTTTCCGTGACTACTAACAAATGGTAACCAAACTGGGTTTTAATCGGTTCACTGATTTCGCCCACAGGTTGTGTAAAGGCAGCTTGATCGAACTCAGGCACCATGCGTCCACGACCGAAAAAGCCGAGGTCTCCGCCATTACGACCCGAAGGACATTTTGAAACCGTTCTAGCGACTTCTGCAAACTCTTTACCAGCCACAATTTCTTCACGCAAGTTAACGGCTTGCTCTTCAGAATCTACTAACAAGTGACTTGCACGAACTTCATTTACCATGAGGGTATCTCCTTATCAAAATTAAACTATATTCGTCTTTATAATTTCCTGTACCGTGTCTATACTTTGTCGCTACGATTATTTTGTTCTGTTATGTAGGTCAATCTACACGCCCTCACAAAATAATCTAGGCTCCTCGTCTAGCCGACTGTACAGAAAACTCTAAAGACGAATATATACAAAAGAACAGATTTTAGTGTATCACAAACAAATTAAAATCAAGACGTTGAATCCACTAAGCGTCCAACGCTTCTTTCACCAGCGTATTCACCGTTTCAGGATTCGCCCGCCCTTGTGTGGCTTTCATCGTTTGCCCCACAAAAAAGCCAAAGAGCTTGTCTTTGCCGCTTTTGTACGACGCCACGTTGTCAGGGTTTTGAGCCACAATACCTGCAATAATGGCTTTAAGCTCATCCACATTGTCGAGCTGTTTGAGTCCTAAAGACTCAATCAGGGCTGAGGGCAAGCCCCCTTTTTCGAGCATTACAGGTAAAAGCTTTTTAGCGATTGCTGAACTCACGTCTTTTTGAGCCGTAAGATTGGCGAGTTCGGCGAGGGCTTCAGGCGTCAAAGCGGTTTCATCGATCGCTTTTTTCTCATTTTTGAGAATCCCTGTAATATCCCCTTGCAAGTAGTTCGACAAGATTTTATATTCACTACTAAATGCCGTTGCACTCAAGAAGTAGTCGCCCAATTCTTTAAACTCGGTCAACACACTGGCATCATATTCTGAAAGCCCAAAGTCTTTCACCAAGCGAGCTTCACGTTCATGGGGCAGTTCGGGTTGAGTTGCACGAATCGCCTCAATCCAGCTTTCTTCAATATACACAGGGGCAATATCAGGATCGGGGAAGTAGCGGTAATCGTGGGCTTCTTCTTTCGAACGCATGGAAACGGTTTCGCCCTTGGCTTCGTTCCACAAGCGAGATTCTTGAATGACTTTGCCTCCACTTTCGACGATGGCGATTTGGCGTTTGACTTCGGATTCAATGGCGCGTTCAATGGAACGGAAACTGTTCATGTTTTTGATTTCGGCTTTTGTGCCGTATTCCGCCTGCCCCCACGGACGCACACTCACGTTGGCGTCGCATCGCATGGAACCTTCTTCTAAGTTACCGTCGCAAACGCCCAAGTACCGCACGATATTGCGGATCATCATCATGTATTCTTTGGCTTCTTCTTTGGAACGCATGTCGGGTTCAGACACAATCTCAACCAAAGGAGACCCTGCACGGTTGAAATCCACCAGCGAATGGGTGGAACCATCGAGCCCTGCTGCTCCCACATGGACGAGTTTGCCAGCGTCTTCTTCTAAGTGAGCGCGTAAGATGCGGACTTTGCGTCCGTTAGAAAGCGTGATTTCACCCACGCCACAAATCGGGAAGTCAAATTGTGAAATTTGATAGGCTTTGGGTAGATCAGGATAAAAATACTGCTTACGGTCAAACTTGGTGTAGCGAGCAATTTCGCATCCCAAGCCCAAGCCCACACGAATCGCCGATTCAACCGCTTGGGCGTTTAAAACAGGCAAGGCTCCCGGTAAGGCGTGGCACACAACCGCTGTATTTTGGTTGGGTTCAGACCCAAACTGGTTGGCAGCGGTACTAAAAAGCTTCGACGCCGTATTTAATTGAACATGAACTTCTAGTCCTAAAACGACTTCGTATTTGGAATCAACAGCAGTAGCATTCATGTAAGGATCCTTTTTTAATTCAATAGCGAATAATTACTTATAGCATACCATAAAAACCATTCAAACATGAAATAAACGCCCGATAGATAATCGGGCGTTTTAAGTATTAAAAAATATCTATTTTCCTATTTCTTTCCAAGGAACTCCATAATTAGTTTAATAAGTGCCGAAATATCAAGTTCTCCAGGATTGGGATTAGTTTGTGGTTTCGTTGACTTAGGATCAACGGAACCCCAGTATCCGCCATTACTACGGTTCTTCGCTGTTGAAACTTCCGTGGCATTTTCTTCGAAGCCAGAAACTCGATCAAATCCGACATTTTTCGCCACTTGGTTTTGTTTTAACCAAGATTCCGCAACACCATTTTGCTTCTTGGAATCGGCAATTAAACGCTTGAATCCTGCGGTGGCTTCGTCTTTTTTCAAGCTACCGTCGGCGGTATTGGTTCCGTTAGCATCCAACAACAATAAGGCAGATGCCTGTTCACGAGCGGACAACAAGCCGTCAGATCCTGAGATACTTTCCCAAATGGCGAGACCATCTTTCGTGCTGAAATCAATGTTTAAGCCTTCAAGACCTGTAAAGCCCCCAGCTTTCATGACTTGTTCACGGGTAAGCCCCTTGGCTCCTGCGGCAAGTCCCGCTTTTGTTTGAAAGTTTTTACTAAAATTTTGAAGCCCTTGAAGGTCTTTAAAATCATTTTGTTGACCAGGCTTACCCACATAAATGGATGATAAAGCCGCAGGCGTACTTCCAGTAACATTAATAGGCATATATTTTACTCCCTTAGTTTAATTCTTCTGAAATACAATTGTTTCTCCCCAGAAACATGCTTTAATAAAGTAAGGGCTTGGTGTAAAATTGCCTGATTGAAACATATTGTTACAAAACTAAATGTTTGACTTTTGCGTATCCCAAAATTGAACAGGGCGAGCGGATTTTTCAAGTAAAGATCCTTCCGCCATCACGATCACGCCGTTAATGACGGTGAAATTCACCCAGCCCTTGACGGTTTTGTTGTCATAAGGACTCCAGCCCACCTTCGATTCAATCCACGCATCGGTGATCGTGTGTTCGGCGTTTAAATCCACGATGGTAAAATCGGCGTCATAGCCTAAAGCGATGCGTCCCTTGCCTTTGATATTGAAAATCCGTGCCGCCCCCGCACTAGTGAGATCCACCAAGCGAGCCAAGCTCAAACGCCCTTCATTGTAGTGATTCAACATCAAGGGTACCAAGGTTTGAACGCCTGTCATGCCTGCTGGACTTTGCGGATAAGGCAACGCCTTTTCTTCACGAGTATGCGGCGCATGATCGCTACCAATCACATCCACCACGCCACGATTCACGCCCCACCACAAGCCTTCACGATCCGTCTTGCTACGAATCGGCGGATTCATCTGCACCAAGCTTCCCCAACGCTCGTAATCTTCGTCGCTCAAGGTCAAATGTTGAGGCGTCACTTCCACCGTACAAACATCTTTTTGCGTGGCTAAATAAGGCATTTCATCGGCGGTGGTGATATGCAAAACGTGAATGGGTCGCTTGGTTTCTCGAGCCAAGCGTGTAATACGTTTGGTCGCCAACAACGCCGATTCGCTATCTCTCCACTGTGGATGCAAGCGTGGGTGCAAGTCCGCTTGAGCATTCAACCACGCCTTACGCTCTTCTAGGCGAAAATCGTCTTCGGCGTGAATCGCCATACGACGCTTGCCGTGGCTCAAGACTCGGCGGATGGTGTCGTCATCTCTCACCAGCAAATCCCCTGTAGAAGCCCCCATAAAGAGCTTCACCCCGCAGACGCCTTGCATCTGCTCAAGCGTGGGCAGGTTTTCGATGTTGTCCGCCGCAGAACCGACGTAAAAGGCGTAGTTGCACCACGCCGTGGCTTTCGCACGATCCAACTTGTATTGCATGGCGTCTGTTGTGGTGGTGCTGGGTTTGGTGTTGGGCATTTCAAAAATAGTGGTGACGCCACCTGCGACGGCACCTCGTGTGCCTGATTCGAGGTTTTCTTTGTGGTCTAAGCCCGGTTCTCTGAAATGCACTTGGCTGTCGATGACCCCTGGTAAGGTCGTTAAGCCTTTGCCCGCAATGCGTTTGTGAGCCGTCCAGTTTTTGAGGGACGCTTCAATGGCGACAATTTTGCCGTCTAAGACGCCCACATCGACCTGTTCGAGTCCGTTGGGGGTGAAGACTTGGCTGTCTTCAATAATAAGATCCAGTGTTTGAACGTTAAGAGCGTGTGGATTCGTAAACATAGGGGAGCATCCTTCTCATCTTGGCGAATTATACAAAAAGTCTATGCCATTCTTTTAGATAGAATAGCATAGACCTTGTATTTCTTCAACGGACGTATTGTTTAGCCTTACCCTTTTCTAATCGAATTAACACACCATTAGTCACCTAGCAAATCTAGTCACCTAGCAAATCAGCAAGCTCACGCCCCACAGGACTCGTTGCAAGGTTAGCATCCAGCCGTAACGCCTTGTCATACACCGCTTTGGCTTCAACAGCTCGCTTTAACTTCAACAACACATACGCCTTTTCAAGCTGTAAACGACCGTTTTGCCCATACCCCTTGGGGAGCCGTTCGCTTAAAAACGACAAGGCATCCGCATTTCGAGCTTGACGCTCCAAACACTGCACGAACTCTAGATACAAAGGGGGATTTACGCCTCCAAATGCCAAGGCTTTTTGATATTGCACACTGGCTTCAGCGAAGGCATCGGCGTCTCGTAAGGTTCGGGCGTATTTCCATAGGGACAAAGCCGTGGGGTTAGCATCTGCTTCGGCTTTTGCCAATGCCAAGGCTTGTGAAAGACCCTTGTTTTCAATGCTTTGGGGGGCTTGGGCTTGGGCATAAACCGTTTGAATCAGCTTGACATCGCCCTGTTGAAGAGCCGTTGTTGTCTTTTTGTCTTTCTCAAAAGCATTGACGTAGCTGGCATTCATTACGTCATACGGATTCGTGCTATGCCCCCACAAGCCCAAGGCATGTCCCATTTCATGGAGCATGACCCGCTCTAAAACGGCAGGCTTTTGCGGAAGCCCCCCACTATTCAGCAAGGCAAATTGCATCACCACTTGACGAAGACCCTTGTCGTTATAGGTTTTAGGCGTCGTCAATCCAGCGATGTATCCACGGCGGTGTTGGGCATCCACTTGGAAAGGCAGGGCAATGGCATCGACAAAGTGGATGATCAGGCTGGCTTCTTCAGGCGTTTCCACCCAGTTCAAGTTGAGCGGATGCTCCCCTTCTAACGCCGATTGCCACGGGGCAAAGGCGTTTTCAATCAGAAACTTATAGTCCGAACGGTTCGTATAGACGTTTACACGAGCGTCCTGCCAGACCAAGAGCCTACCCTTATGTCGCATGTGATCCACAAAAGCGGGTGATGCCGCAATCGCTTGGGGAGCAGGGGAGCCTTCCCATTGCTTCCAGCCCCAAAACAACGCCGTCATTAAAAGTAGGGCAAGTATCGGCAAAAACGACTTAGATTTCACAATTATTTCCTTTTAATGACGGCACAGAAATGTTCGCCGAATAGGACGTTCTAGCGTCCAAAACGACGTTTACGGTTAAAATAAGTCCCTAAGGCGTCGCAGTATTCATGCACCGTAAAATCAGGCCAAGTCACAGGCGTAAAATACAACTCACTATACGCCGACTGCCAAATCAAGAAATTGCTCAAACGCTGTTCCCCACTGGTGCGAATGACGAGATCAGGTTCAGGCAAAATGCTTCCACAACGGGTTAACTGGGATTCTATCGTGGCTTCGGTGATTTCATCAGGGAGCAGAACACCGTCTTTCACCAGCGTGGCGATACGTTGCACCGCTTCTGTGAGTTCCGCCCGCCCCCCATAGTTAATGGCAAGTTGCAGGCGTAAGCCTGTGTTGGTGGCGGTTTCAGCTTCGGCGTGTTGAAGCACGTCCTTCAAATAAGACGGCAATGCGTCTTGCTGACCCAAGACCTTAATGCACACGCCAAGATCCGCCAGCACCTTTAAATCTTGAGACAAGACATCCGCCATAAGCTTCATCAGGTAAGAAACTTCTTCATCGCTACGTTGCCAGTTTTCGGTGCTAAACGCATACGCAGTAAGGGTTTCTAGCTCTAAGATCGTGGAAGCGGTAATGATTTCTTTCAGGCGTTTACTGCCTTCTTTATGCCCCAAAAGCGACGGCATGAGCCGTTCTTTCGCCCAACGACGGTTGCCGTCCATAATAATCGCCACATGGCGAAGCTTCCGCCAATCCGAATGCGTCTGCTTAAAGGCATCAAGGGCGTGGGTGGCATCGGTTTTAAGGAGAGAAGAGGTAAGTAGGTTGAGCAAAGCGAATGCCTCCAATAATAATTAGCTTTTTCACTATAGCACAAAATCCTATTTTTCAGAAGAAAAGTAATCGTTAGTTCATCGAGCTTTCTATAGAAGGCTCTGCGAAAGTCTTTTTTTCCTGTCCCCCCTCCTAATTTTAGGAGGGCAAATAACTTTCTCATTCACGAAGTGAATCTACTCCTTTAGGAAGGAGAGGTTGGGAGAGGAAACCAACGGTTTTCTTTCCCAAGAGAAGCGTTAGCTTCGACAGGTTAGGGGGCGGTTAAACCCACAAACGTAGTCTAGGGTTTAACCTCACCCTCGAACGTCTAAAGACGTTCTCTTCCCTCTCCTAAAATTAGGAGAGGGGACAGGACTTTCATCGAGCCTTCTATACTATATCACACCACTTGCTCGCAAGTGGGTTTGTACGCACAATGCACACACGGCGGATTCATCGACGCCTTCGGCTCGCAATCAGGGCTAGCGAGCAGGGCTTCCAACTGATGCAAAGTCGCCTTCAACCAAGGACTCACCGTAAGTTCATCGTGTAAATGATACGCTTCGGGTAATTCGTAACGTTGTGGTAAAGCATTTTGAGCCAAGTGTACCAAGGCACAACGGCTGGCATCCACCTGCACATGCGGATTGTTCAACTGTAAACCCAAGCGGTACAACGCCATTTGCTCATAATAACGAGCCTTGGCGTCTTCTTTCAGCGTAAGATTCGTCTTAAAATCAATCAAACCGTAGCTGTCGGTCGCCTTGTGATACAAAATCGCATCCACCTGCCCCTTGACAATATGAGCCAAACGCCCCCCCGTTATGCTAGGCAAGAGCTTAAAACTCACCGATTGTTCAGGGGCTAAAACCGTGTAGCCTTGAGCGGCTAAGCCTTCTAAAGTGAAGGTACTTTTTAGGAAGCCGTCGTACATATTGAGGACTTCGGCTTGAATGAGGGCGTGATCCCCTTCGCTCAAATGCCCCAAACTCTGACGCATCACCGTGTCGAGCCGTTCATCTAAGACCGCTTTTTCACTGATGCTGGCGTATCGGTAATAGGTTTCAATCATGCGATGCACCGTTTTGCCTCGCAAGGGCGCACGTTCAAAGGCGGTGAGGCTGTCAAGCGTTTCGCTTTCTTTCGGCACAGGCAAACGACGGATCTGTTGAAACCAGTATTTCAACGGACATTTTTCAAGCTCCTGCAAGCCTGAAAAGCTCACGATTGACACCGCTTCTTGCGACGCATTAAAGGCATCTAACTTTGCTTTTAAAGGGGACGATAATCGAGGCAGTTCCGCTCCATCCCACGCCACACCTTCCGTCGGATTCGGCAAGGCAGGCGCATTTTTAAAGGCATCATAAAAAGCCGTAAAGGTTTCTTCGTCCTCATTTTCTTCAAAAACTTGCACCTGCTCAGGCTTTTGCGGATTCGCTTCTAGCTTGAGCCACGGGGCTTTGGCGAGTTTTTGGGCATCGCAATAAAAATGCACGCTTTTTTCGGCACGAGTCAACGCGACATAAAGCAAACGTCGACTTTCAAAATCGTCTCGGGGGTTACGCCACAACGATTTATAGAGACTGTATTTTAGCGTGTCGGCGTCGTCTTCGAGCGTTTTATGTAGGATGAATCCCACGCCTGCCTTGGGCTTAAATTGCGGATCAAAGCTCATGCCTGACTGATTCGACGGCGTTTTGCCAAACCACAAGACATGCACATGCGGAAACTCCAAGCCTTTCGACGCATGAAAGGTCATCAAACGCACGGCATTCACCCCACGAGCGGATCGAATATGCTGGAGCGGCAACTTAAATTGCGGATTCGCCTTGTCTTTCTCTAAGCCCTTCATCAATTCCGCCACACTGTATCGCTTGCCCAAACGCTCATAATGACGCTGGCATAAATCGCCAAACGCCAACAATAACGCCCGTTGCTTCGCTGGATGCTTCGACGGAGGCTGACTGGCGAGCAGGGCATCGGCGAATTGAGCGACGAGCGTTTGAGGGGCTTCAAAGGCGTGGTGTTGATGCGTCTGAAGCACGGCGTGAAGCAAGGTCGTGAGCGTTTGCATCGTGTGAGCCGTGATGCCGTCCGTTTGAGCGAGGGCGTCTAAGAGCGTGGGGATACTGAAGCTTTGACTCCCTCTCCTTGAGGAGAGGGCTGGGGAGAGGGGGGGATTTTCCGCTGGAGTGCTAACATCTACTCCCCTCCCTAACCCTCCCCTTAAAGGGGAGGGGACAGAGGTATCCACCGCCTGAACCGCATGGAGCAAACGCAACGGTGCCACAAACGGCGACAACAATTTCACGATCCACATCGGGTTGGTGGGATCTTTGACCGCTTCTAAAAACGCCCACGCCTGCTGAATCAAGGGGTGGGCGAACATCGCCCCGTCTCGTTCCATGACAAAAGGAATGTTTTTCGCTTCCAACAAATTGGCGACGCTTTGTAATTGGGCATGACTTCGCCCTAAAATGCAATGCGATTTCCACGCAAACGGCGTTTCGGAGTCGTGAGCTTGATGCGAAAGATAGTCCTGCACCAAGCCCTGCACAAGGGTTTGTGTCGCCGATTCAAAACGCCACGCCGAGGAACCATCCCATTTTTTGCCGTCGGATTGCGTGCCAAAATAATACGCCGTCGCTTCCGTCGGATGCTTGGTATCAGACGCTTTGAAGGCTTCCAAGTGAGAGTCTCGCATGGCGGGCGTTTCAGCAGTTTGATCCGCCACTTGATTCGCCACGTGTAAAATGCCTGCTCGGCACCGATAGTTCCGCACCAGCGACACCTTCTTCGGCGTGAGTCCTTCAAAAATCAGCGATACATTTTCTTTTTGGGCGAAACGAAAACTGTAAATCGATTGCTTCACATCGCCGACCACCGTCAAATTACTGTGATTGAGTAGCGTCCCATTCCCCTCATTAACTTTGTCATTTTCAGTACTCGAACCCTCGTGTACGTTAATGTACACGTCGGCTTCTCCGTGCTTCAATTCCTCGTTACTGAAGGCGACTTGAACGCTTTCACACTTATGCTTATGATGGTGACGCATCAAGCACTTGAGCAACGCCAATTGACTGCCGTTGGTGTCTTGAAATTCGTCGACCATAATCGCCGAAAACCAGTCTTGATACTTGCGTCGCAAGGCGTCGTTCGTCTGCAAGGTGTGCAAAGTGAGGTTGATTTGATCGTCATAATCAATCACGCCGTCTAGCAGTAAACGCTCTTGATACAAGGCATAGACGGCGGTAATGACATCCACAAAAGCGAGTTCGCTTTGCGTGTGGGCATCGACGGCGTGCCAATCGACGGCATCAGGCGGTAAAACGCCGTCAATCT
>JBILSS010000059.1:0-11290 GCA_044371965.1 Vampirovibrionales bacterium | reverse complement strand
GGCAAGGCTTCATCAGTATTGAAGCCACGGCAGAACCTTTGAATCTGTTGATTCCTAAAATTGCCAAGCTCACGAACTTAAATGTATTGATGGATGAAAGCGTCACAGGTAATGCGTCCCTAAAGCTCGATCGTATCTCTGGGCTTGATGCCTTGAAAGTATTGGCGAGAATGCACGGTTTAAGTGTGCAAAGCTACGGCAAAGATATTTGGATGATTTCATCCCAAGCCATGGGGCAAGAACTCGGCTTGTATCGCTACAATACCAAGACGGTTGCCTTAAAACATGCCAGTTCGGCATGGCTAGCGAGTTTTTTAAATACCGCTTTATTTTCAGGTTCCACCCATGTGGTCGTCAAAGCCAATGAACGCCAAAATAGCTTGGTGATTAGCGGAACAGACGATGAAGTCAAAATGGCACTGAACGCCATTCCTGAATTTGATGTCCCTCGTTTACGTCGAGTCTATCAATTGTCTTACGCCCATGCGTGGGATGTGGCTAGTCAATTAGAAGCCGTTGTGTTTGGTAATCGAGGCACAGCAGGCTTAAATGGTGTGAATTCACAAGTAAGTATATCAGATGCCACGAGTGGTGTAACTGAAGGTAGTGGTACGGATCAAATTAGCGGTGGTGGAGCTGGTGGTGGTGGTGGTGGCGATAGCGGTGGAGCTGGTGGCGGAGCTGGTGGTGGTGGTGGCTCTAGTGGTGGTAGCGGTGTAGAAATCAAAGTAAGAACCACAGGTCTAACACAAAACATCTACAATGTGCAGACCTTAGGTGCCATTGTCATGCCCAATAGTAAGAATAATACCCTAACGATTATAGCCACTGAATCTCAACTTGAAGAAGCGGAAAACTTGATCCCCCTTTTGGATGCGAAACCGCCTCAAGTGTCTATTCAAGCCGATTTAATCGAAGTGTCTTCAACCGCCTTAAAACAACTCGGTATGAAATTTGACTTCACCGAATCAGGGAGTCCTTGGGGCTTTAATTTAGGATCCCTGACCCCTGGAACAACGAATAACGTGTCTTTTCTACCAAACGTTACAAATGTAGACAACCTCAACCTTCAAATTCAAGCTCTCATTCAAACAGGTAAAGCCAAAAGCATCGCAAGCCCTCATATTGTCGCCACCCATGACACCGAATCCGCTATTGTGATTGTGGATCAGATTTTAAGAGGTCAACAATTTACCGCTTCAGGTTCAGGATTTTTCGGGCAAACCACCCCATTGATTGGATCAGCAGGAATTACCTTAGATATTATTCCAAAAATTGGTGCAAACGGCGTCATTACTTTACGTGTGCGTCCGATTGTGAGTTCGGTTTATGCCAGTGCTGGGGTTGGAGCTAGTACGATTGAGCTAGTTCGTACAAGAGATTTAGTGGCTCAAGCCATTAGTGTAAAGGACGGTCAAAGTATGGTGATTGGGGGGTTGGTTGAAAGCCGAGACACCCGTAATGAACAAAAAATACCAGGACTCGCCGATTTGCCGATTGTAGGTGCCATGTTCAGAGCCAGTTCAAGTTCAAGTTCAAAAAGCGAATTGCTCATTCTGATTACACCTCACATTCTTAATCAACTGGAACTCACACCGATTCATCGTATTGATCGGGATTTTCAAGCCTTAGAAAACAATCTAAAGCAAGGCGTGCCTCTGCCCAAAAACAACCCTCTAGGCAATTCAAATGCGTTTCTATTGAATCAAAAGGAGCGTCCTTAAATGTTCAAATATCCCTCTATCTTTTGTTTAATCCTAGAAAATAAGCGGTCTTTATCCTCATTCCTTATCATCGTGTTAACTGTTTTAACGATTATGGCTCCCTTTCAAAAAGCTTTTGCGGAAGAACTCAAGCTTCCTAACATTAAAACAACGCTTAATTTAACTTTACACAACATTCCTATGGATGAAGCCCTTAAAGCGGTTGCCACGCAAGCTCAATTTAACATTGTATTAGGGGGTGACCTAACTCGCTTAGTCAACCTCGATTTTAAAGGCGTTTCAGTAAAAGATGTCTTGCTTTCCTTAAAACAAATGGGTAAACTTTACTACCATGTGGAAGGTGACACGCTTTTTGTCACGACACGAGAATCAACGACATCTAATGGCATCAAACAGCAAGAAAATCACTTTATTCAAGTCAGACATCTCCCTGCGAGTTTTGTAGCGGATTATTTGAATAGTACCCTTTTTTCTTACGCACAAAATGCAAATGCTGGTGCTAATCCCACCCAAGGAGCCAATACCGCAGGTGGAACAGGTACTTCAAGCACCACAAGTGCCACAGGTAGTGCTGGTGGAAGTCCTCAAAATAATGCTATTGCCATTGCAGATCCCATTACCAATATGGTGATTCTTAGAACAGATGCTCAAGAAGCCCAAGAAGCAGCTCGCATCGTGAATGAAATAGATGTAAAACGTGCCAGCAAAACGTGGCGACTAAATTTCCAACGAGCCGATGAAGTCGCCAGTGCATTAAGTGCGATCGTTTTTTCTAATGGATCCACCCCGCCTATTATGATTGGTGGTGGAGCTGGTGGTGGAGCTGGTGGTGGAGCTGGTGGCGGAGCTGGTGGCGGAGCTGGTGGCGGAGCTGGTGGCGGAGCTGGTGGTGGAGCTGGCGGTGGAGCTGGTGGTGGAGCTGGCGGTGGAGCTGGTGGTGGAGCTGGTGGTGGATCTGGCGGTGGAGCTGGTGGTGGAGCTGGTGGCGGAGCTGGTGGCGGAGCTGGTGGTGGATCTGGTGGCGGAGCAAATATCGGCACACAAACAGGTAACCCCATTCCACTAACAAGCGAAGGCATTAAAGAAGGACAAGGAACCTCAGACGATCACACCTTACGCTCAAGACCCATTCAAAACGCCCAAGCCACCGTTTCAAACAACGGTCCGATTATTTTGCCTGATACTCGGATTAACACGATTACCATTTTTGCCACCCCTCAACAATTGGCTAAAGCCGACGAGTTTATTCAAGAATTCGACAGACAACGTCAACAAGTCTATATTGAAATGGCGATCATTGAACTTTCAGACAGCTTAGACAAAATTTTAACCCCTTCCATACAAGCACGATTAAAACAAGTCACATTAGGCTTTAATACGAACTTAACAGGTCAATCGCTTGCCACTTATGTCAAAAACCCGATTCAAAATACATCCAACTTTAGTGCTATTTTAAACTTTTTAAACACCGAAAGCAAACTCAAGGTGATTTCTCGCCCTTCTGTTTTAGTACTCAATAATGAAGATGCCACCATTAAAATTGAAGATGAAGTCATTCAAGGCTTTACGGATGTTCGTGATCAAAACAATAATATCGTGGCTCGAGTCGCCCAACAAGCTTCAGCAGGTATTGTACTTCATGTACGCAGTCGTATAGGTGCCAATGGGGATATTTCCATGATGGTGCAACCCCAATTTTCATTTCCACAAAAATCTAGCACAGGCGATATTCAACTTATTTCTTCAAGAACTTGGCTGACTGAAAATGTGATTTTAAAAGAAGGACAAAGTTTTGTTATTGGAGGACTCACCCAAAGTAATGATCGTCAACGTAATAACAAAATCCCTGTTATAGGTGAAATCCCCTTCCTAAGAGGGCTAAGCAATACCTATGACGGATCTCATCAAAACAAAGAACTCATTATTATGTTGACGCCTCGCTTGGTGGACAATGGTCAACATTTCAACGCCACGGCGTCGAAACCCACTATTAAAACACCTAACATTAAAGAAGACGCCGTTGCATTGCCTGTTATATTGCCCACCAGTATTGAACAGAAAAAAACAATCGCCACTTATAAGGCGTTAGAATCGAAAAGTCCTCCACCGCCTCCTGCGGATTTTCAGAAGACATCGTACAGCTTACCGTCTGCTCCGAAGGCTGGTTTTTATACGAAAAAACCTTCATTGTAGTATTTTTTGGATTTCTAGTTTTGGTTAGCACCCGAGTTAAAAGGAACAGAAAATCCAAGCACCAACTATAAACGGAGCTATAAATATAAAACACTACATCTATTTTAAACACCTTGTTGTCTAAAACCCTGTTTTAAAACATAGTAAAACTCTTTTAAAAGCCTGTTGAATAAATTGGGTTCTTAACAGAGACTAGTGCAATCAAACCATTTTAAACAATGATTTCACAATCTTCTCTAAGCTCTTTTAACAGGTTTACACCAAGCCCAAATAGGGATATAAAATAGAATACAGCCCTTTTAAACAAGAAATCACCCCTACTACTATGATGATGATTTATATTTAATTAATTCATAGAACCTTTTCTTAAAACACTAAAATTAATGTAAAATTAGTCTTCATAAAAATCATTGCCAAAACTCATGATGTTTTCAAATTGGACGGGATGCAAACTCGCATCTTTTTTTAAAACGTCCATTAACGCCTGTTCTACATCCTGACGAGTTAAGGTTGGACAAATGTCACATAAGTTCGTAGGTATTGCATGGGGCAACGCACAAGCGTGAACCCCAGCTGGCAGTCCCTGCCACATCGATTCATCCACAGAGACATTGATAGCAAGCCCGTGGTAGCTCACCCAACGCTTAACAGCAATCCCAACCGAAGCAACCTTCTTAGACTCGTCCAGCCACAAGCCAGAACCTTGACCGTCTAAAGAGCTAGAAATCTCTAAATGAGCCAAGGCGGATTGTCCCCAATTGAGAACACGCTTTAAATGAGCGTAAACATCAGGCGTTTTTAGCGTGATGAGCGGATATAAAATCACCTGTTCTGGATGATGAAAGGTTAAATGTCCCCCCCGTTCGATGACAAAGCTAGGAAAAGGGTAAATGGTTTCTTTTTCAATTTGAGAAGAAGCACGCCCCAAGGTATAACATGCAGGATGAGACGTAAGTAATAATACATCAGGAAACGAAGGGTTGGCTATTTTGTCTTGTAGAATCTGTTTTTGAAGTTCATAGACGATTTCAAAATCCAAAGAAGGCAAGATCCATACAACGGTTTTTGTTTCAGGATGCTTAATAAGATTGTTACATAATTTCCTATACATAGGGGAGGCTTCTTTTCTTTTTTCAAAACACGCCCATTTGGCAAGTATTTGCCCTGTATATTAGCCTAAAGGTCAATGTTTTGGAAAGGTACTTTACAAACGAAGAGAAAAGTTGTAGTATGTTAACATTACATTAAGAAAACAACATTTCACACGTGTTGTTCTTAATGGTCACATTGCTTTTCTAAAAGCAGTTTAATTGTTAGGAATTTTTCCAGCTCTGCATTCGTTTGTTTAAATACGTCGTTTATAGATGTTTTTTGAACATTACTGTTATTATATCATCGTTTTGCTTTTAAGGGAAATCACACAATGGCCTCTGCAACCCTCGCACTTGAAGAACCTCGTGTCCAGTTACAGTCCACTGAAGAACTCAAGCCTCATCCAGCTCTTGTTGCGGTGTCGGCTTCGGTAACCGCTCAATCCATTCGAGCCTTAAAGGTGCAATATCCTCATTTAAATCTTGAAAATCTAATCAAGTGGCATGATCATATCATCGATGCCAACTTAATCGCTGAAAGCGATGAAGACAGTGTGGGTCCTTATCGCCAGTGGTCTCCTTCGGCGGTTTCTTGTTTTGTTCGTAATGCCGATTGTTCAGGGTGTTATTATCAAAACTTTTTTTCAGAATCGACGCAAGGGTGTCAAATGAACGATGCCGTTAAGCATTTGCTTGCCAAACTTGGACCGCCCAACAAACGTCATATAAATAAATTATCATAAGTGCATACAGGTTAAACATTCGGCTTGAGACATAGTAATTCAAGCGTGATGATTTTAAATATCTGTATGCAAACGTTGACCTTTTTACCCCACCCTGGATGTATGTGCATCTGGGGATTTTCTTTTTATAGCTACGTTTATAATTTTCTGTACAGTGTCTCTTCGTTGTCGCTACGATTCTCGATGTGCTTATGTACGTCTTTGTACAATCACACATCTGCGAGTCTAGGCTCCTAGAATAGCCTACTGTTCAGAAAATTCTAAACGTGGCTATATCTCTCGAACCTTATAGACGATCTGCCAAAATTGAAGTTGGATGAAAATCTATTCCTTAGGTGAGAAGCGATAGGGAGGATCTATTTTATCTCCCCATTGTTGAAAAAATTGTAAGAAGCAGAAAAAGTTTTAGGATTTTCATTCAGCACACGAACCTCTCCTTGACGAGAAGCCAGTAATGCTTTTTCGAATAGTTCGTCTACGTTTTTAGGTTTTATGTCATCACCAACACCAGACAATGCGGCAAATAGTTCAAGGGCTCCCGCTGCTAGTTTATGACCCGTTCCTCCTATTAAACTCATATTTTTTTGCCTTTACGTGATTGATTGTTCTATGCCTATGTGTATAAAAACTATCGGATTGTCTTTTTGTGCTAGAAAAGTACGATATTGGTTTAATCCCTCACACAGTTTCTTGTATTTTTGATACACTTATTATCTAATACACTAAACAAGTCACCTGTTGAGAGAGCGTTTCATCTTCTAATGTTTAAAATCTCTTTTCCCACCTTATTAAAACGCCTCTTCATAATAGGTTTATTTTTTTGGGTGGCGTCTTTTTTTTCGCAAAAGGCGTGGGCGTTAGTCCCCAATAGCTTTGTTTTGTTTGATTTAAGTCAAGCGTCTCAAGTGATCGCAGGTTTTGAAGAAGCCCCTGTGCATCCTCAAAAAACCTTGGATTATGTCCTTACGCAAAGTGTGGTGGGGCAAGGCACGTATTTTTTCCCAAAAAGTAGTTCGCAATTGGACTATATTTTAAATGATGTGGAAGAAGGTGGTATTGCTAAACCGCCTTTAGTCCTGTTCTATGGTAAAAATACGCCCGATGAAGGTGTTTTAATTTTTGTCAATACCCTTATTCGTCGTCAATGGCCAGTCGTTTTAGTGCCTCATCCTTTCGCCACAACAGATGCCAAAAAACAGTGGGACGCTGAATTTAAAGTGCTGTGGGGACGCTACCGTAGCCTCATGGAAGAACGCTTAGGCACGTCTCAATTAAGTGTGTTAGACACCGCTTTAGCAGGGAGCCTCACGGTTGCCAATCCCTTTCCTGTCAAACGGCTTGCTACAGGTTGTGATCTTTATACCTTGCCGAATCCCTTTATGTATTGTGGGGCAGGGTTGGCTCCTCTTAGTTTTATTCAGCCTCCACCGCCCAAGCCTGTCTCGAAGCTTGATTCTAAAAAAATAGTAGCAAAAAGGGCTTCATCTCTATTGCCTACTAAAGTGGTACCTGCTAATACTGCAATTAGTCCACCTAAAGCCCCTGTGAACTTTAAACCTAATTATGATGTTCTAAAACGTCTCTATGACTTAGCGAATCAGTGGAAGACTCTGGCGGTGGTGAAAAGTATTCAAGAACGTTACGACCCTTTTGAAGAAGAAGCCAGTAATTATGAACAAGAATATAATGCCTTGGAAACCGATGTGTGGCAACGGATGCAAGCCTTTGAGTTTTTAGGCAAAAATGTGGACAAGCTACAATATGCCGAGCAAATGAACCTTATTCAATCCCAAATGGATGCCCTAAAACCCTTACGCAAAAGCCGTGACTACAAAGAATATCGTCAAAAAAGTAAGGCACTCATTACAGAACTCATGCTAATTAAGCAAAAATTATTGTTTCCGAATCTTCCTAATCAAATTCATGGGGTCTGGTTTGACAGGGGTAGTATGGTGAGCTTGGGCAATGCGGAAAGTCTAAAAATCCGTTTGGCACAGCTCGCTCGTGCAGGCATGACGGATATTTTTGTGGAAACCATTAACGCAGGCTTTCCCATTTACCCCAATAGTATTATGCAACCTATTCAGAATCCTTTGATTAAGGACTGGGATCCCCTTGCCACCGCCGTTCAAGAAGGGCATGCCTTGGGTTTACGAGTCCATGCGTGGGTTTGGTGTTTTGCGGTGGGCAATATACGACATAACCGCATTTTAGGGTGGTCTAGTGAAGAAAAAGGACCTGTCTTAAGTTTGGGACGGCTTGAAAATCAACAGCTTCTGATGAATGACGGTTCGAGCGTTCCTAAGGGTCAGCATGAGTACTGGTTGGATCCAGCGAGTTATGATGCTCAACAATTTTTGGCGGATTGGTACGCCGAAATTGTGGATCGTTATGCGGTGGATGGCTTGCAGTTGGATTATATTCGCTACCCCTTTCAATCCAGCACGCAGCGAGCAGGCTATAATCCGTTAAGTTTGTACAATTTTTACCAAGCGACAGGCTTGCGTCCTACGTCTGAAAACCAAGGGGCGTTTGATCGTTGGAAGATTGAAAATGTCAGCCGTTTTGTAGCGAAAGTGAATAAAACGCTTAAGTTAAAAAAGCCTGATTTAATTTTATCTGCGGCGGTGTTTGCTTTACCGACGCAAGATAGGCTCAAGGCGATTCAGCAGGACTGGGAAACATGGAGCAAACGTGGTTGGATTGATTGGTTGATTCCCATGGCGTACACGGAAAATACGGTGGCGTTCAACCAGCAAATCATCCGAATGAAGCAAAGCCTTAAGCCTACACGAACGCTTTTGGTGAGTGGGGTGGGTTTACATAAGCTAGAAGGGGCTCAACGCATTGAACGCAGTGAACAGCTTCATAAAAATGGTGTTTCAGGCTGGACTTGGTTTGCCAATGCGCATTTAGATTCAAACACCTTAACGGTGTTGCCTTTAACGACCCAACAAGTCCCTTACGGAGGCAAGTATCTCACCTCTACAGGCAAGGCATTGTCGTTATATACCAGTTTGTTACGGCAAACCTTTGGTTCGCCTAATGCGGAAGAAGCTCAAGTGCTTCAGTTTTGGGACGAGTTTGCAACCTATGTGGAAGTCCGCAAATTAGAAGGTTTTCCATCTACTTTTGTGCAACAAAATTGGATGCCTTTATTGAGTGAAACCCAGCGTTTGGTGAATCTTCGTTTTTCGAGTGTACCCGCCCTCAAGCAGTGGCTTAATAGTGAGCTGGATCGTTTGGATGCTCAGGTGCGTTGGAAGACGTGGTCGATTTAAGAAGGCATAGAGAAAGTCCCATTTGGCGAATCTTCTGTGCACGAAGCGTGAGTGATTGCAAGCAATCAATAAAACAAGCTGTTTTTTTTTCCTTGAATCTTCATCCGACTTGAACTTTCTCTATGCCTTCTTAAGGCTTTTTCAACGGAGCCACCACTTTACTACCCCCCATCAAACTGGGAGCCACTCCTTCCGCAGGGAGCCGACTTTCTTCCAGCACCGCATAATCTTCACCCAAGCGTTTCTTCATTTTTAGCAATTGAAACTTGCTTTTCGGCGTGTAAGGACTTTGTGGAAAACGCTCGCCAATGGTAGAAAAGGCATCAAAGGCTTCAAACCACATTTCCCGATAGGTAAACAACAAACCGAGTTGATACAAAATCGGGGCAACATCTTTGACTTTGGCGTAACGCTCTTGAAAATCGTCGCTGACTTGGCGAAGTTCGTCTAGGGTGTCGCCGTCTTGAGGGGTGAAAAAGCTTTTATTTTGGCTTTTTTGCATCAGTAGCGTGAGTTTGGGCTGGTAAGGTGCCCATTCCTTCGGCAAGGATTTTGCCGTGCCTTTTTTCTTGGCTTTGGCGGCGGCATCGGCTCCTTCTACAAAAACCGTTGATGCACATAAGCTTGCTATTAAAAGACAGGCGACGGTTATTTTTCTGAATAAGGATTTCATTTTAAAGCCTCCATTTGCTTATAGTGTTTTATAGATGAAATGAGCTATTAGGCTATTCTAGGAGCCTAGATTTTTTTGTGAGGGCGTGTAGAGCGACCTACATAACAGAACAAAAAAATCGTAGCGACAACGAAGAGGCAATAGAACGTTTTATCTATAAAGGGCTAAAGGGGTTTTTCCCAAAAAAGCATGGGTACATCTTGCTCGCCTAGCTGATAGTCGAGGAATCCCACTTTTTTGTAGAGTCCTAAGGCAGGTTCGTTGTCTTGACGGACTTCAAGCGTTAATTTACACGCCTTAATCGAACGAGCGTAGTCTTCCACCGTGTTTAACAGGGCTTTGCCAACGCCTCTGCCTCGTGCAGCACTTGCCACAATGACATCGTGAATGTTGACCACGGGGGCTGCCTTAAAGGTGCTAAAAACTTGGTACGCAATCAATAAGCCTGCAGGCGTGCCGTCTTCTAAGGTGGCGATAAAGGCATGAGCCGAAGGACACGCCTTTAAACCGTTGATAATCCACTCCAAAACGGGAGGCTCTAACGCAACGCCCCCACCCATGGGATCGCTCGCATGTTCGTCAATGAGCCGAGGGATCCATTGGGCGTCTTGTGCGTCGAAGAAGTTTGCTTTGTGGATGCGTATCATACCGTAACAGGAGCCGTTTCGGTTTTATCGTCTTTTTTGGTGGACGTTTTGGCTTTGGCTTCTGCTTCTGTGGCGTCGTCTTGCTTGCTATGCTTAAAGAAAGGCGATTTAGGCAAGAACTCGGAAGGAGCCACGACCACCGTCACTGATTCCTTACTCAAGTATTTTTGAGCCACTTTTTGGATTTGCTCTGCGGTTACGGCGTTGATTTTCTCATCTAGTGTGGCGAGCGATTTTAAATCATGCCCTGCTAAATACGCAGAACCCACATAGCTAGAAATCTGCCCGACGGTTTCAAGGAAGACACTGCGTTTGCCAATCAAATTACGCTTGGCATTTTCGAGTTCTTCTTCATCGACAAGAATATCTTGCAATTTTTTGACTTCATCGGCAAAGCCTTCTAGGCATTTCTGCACGTTAGACGGTTCTGTGCCGATGTACAAGGTAAACGTCCCACGATGCTTCAACAAGCTCAAGCTTGAACGCACGCTATAAGCAAGTCCTTGTTTGTCACGCAATTCTAAGAACAGACGGCTGCTTAAGCCTGCGGAACCCAAGATGTTGTCCAGCACGGCTAAAGGCACGTAGTCTTTGGAGGTGGCAGGAGGCATCAACCAAGATTGTAAAATCTGGGCTTGTGCCGCTTCTTCCCAAGGCGTCGTAAAAATACGAGATTCCTTAAGGCGATGCTCTTTAAAGAGGCGTCCCATTTCCATTTCACCATCGGTGCCTTTGGCACGAGGCAAGCTAAAGGCGGTGTCTAAAGCCGTGATCAAACGCTCACGATCCACATCGCCCGCGACGGAAATCACCATACGGTTGGGGCGGTACGCTTGTTGATAGTGTAAAAAGACGTTGTCATTCCGCCACAATTTACCCAAGCTTGAAAGCATGGTGTTGGCAGACGTTCCGTACGGCAAACCGTTCCACAATTTACG
>JBILSS010000058.1:0-11488 GCA_044371965.1 Vampirovibrionales bacterium | reverse complement strand
CACCGATGCCTTCCACGAACTCGATGCCCAGCTTTCTCCGCTGGATCCACTCCACTTTACGGACACCGAAGCCTACACCGTGCGTCAAGCTGAAGCCGAAAAGAAGTCCAAGCTCAAGGACGCCGTCATTACAGGCATTGCCAAAACAGGGCAAGCGATTTATGCCCTCGCTGTCATGGATTTTGGCTACATGGGCGGATCCATGGGATCGGTCGTGGGTGAAAAAATCACCCGAGCCGCTGAAAAAAGCCTTGCCTACAACCTGCCCTTGGTCGTGATTACCGCTTCAGGCGGAGCCAGAATGCAAGAAGGCATGTTTTCCTTAATGCAAATGGTGAAAACATCCGCCGTGTTAGGACGTTTGCACGAACGTGGCTTACTCTATATCACCCTACTTACCGAGCCCACTTACGGAGGCGTCACCGCTAGTTACGGCACGCTTGGCGATTTAATCCTCGCCGAAGAAGGGGCGAGAATCGGCTTTGCAGGACGCCGCGTGATTGAACAAACCATTCGCCAAAAGCTCCCTGCCGACTTCCAAACCGCAGGCTACTTGCAAGAATATGGACAAGTCGACATGGTCTTACATCGCCACGACCTTCGCCAAAGCTTGGAACGCTTGATTTTATTGCATCAAGCCAGCAGTCAACAGCATCCTAGCAAAGAAGCTTTGTCGCTTTTTAGCCACGAACCTGTTATGGTGTCTTAAACGAACTATTTTTACGGAGTTTCTAACATGACGACAACAAAAGAAAAGGCGTCCCCTAAAATTCAATCTCTAGACTTTGAAAAACCCCTGATTCAGCTTAAAAAGCAGATTGCTGATCTTGAAAAAGACAGCACCGTGGACGTGAGCGAAAATTGCCAAGCCTTACGCCAGCAACTTGAAGAAATGGAAACGCAGTTGTACGAACAATTGACGCCTGCTCAAAAATTGCAGATCGCACGGCATCCGCAACGCCCCAACACGCTGGAAGTCATTCAAGGGCTTTCGCCTGAGACGTGGTTTGAACTCCACGGCGACCGTATGGGTAAAGACGACCGAGCCATTGTCGGCGGTGTGATTGAGCTAGGCGGCAAACCTGCGATGATTCTAGGTACGCAAAAAGGGCGTAGCATGAAGGAAAACTTGGTGCATAATTTCGGGATGGCGAATCCTGAAGGGTACCGTAAGGCGTTGCGTTTGTTTCAACACGCCGAAAAGTTCAAAATGCCTGTCATCACCTTGATTGACACCCCAGGTGCCTACCCTGGAATTGAAGGCGAGCAACACGCCGTGGGTCACGCCATTGCCCTGAATATTCGTGAAATGTCTCGTTTGAATGTGCCGATTATTTCGATTGTCATGGGTGAAGCCTCGAGCGGAGGTGCCTTGGGCATCGGGATTTCAAACCACATTTACATGTTGGAACACGCCCAATACACCGTGATTTCGCCTGAAGGCTGTGCGTCGATTTTGTGGCGAGACGCCAGCTTTGCGACGACTGCGGCGGAAGCCTTGAAAATCACGGCTCAAGATTTGTATCGCTTTGGTATTTGTGATGCCGTGATTGAAGAGCCTCGTGGAGGGGCGCATTATAACCCAGACGCCACTATTTCGGCGATCGCTCAACAGATTCACTTAGGGCTTGACGAACTCAACGCCTTGGATATTGAAACGCTGAAAGAGCAACGCTTTCAGAAATACCGCCAAATCGGTGCGGTTGGAAACGGCTAAGCGATAAAGGGCTAAACATGAACGCCGAAAATGCCCCACCCTATCGACGCATCTTGGCGATAGAATCGAGTTGTGACGACACGGCTTGTGCTATTGTAGAAGACGGTCGAACAGTGTTGACATCGGTGATTGATAGCCAGTTGGATGTTCACGCCCGTTACGGAGGCGTCATTCCTGAACTGGCGGCTCGTTCGCACGTGCATAGCGTGAATGCAGTCGTCGCCGAAGCTTTAGAGCAAGCAGGCATGAGCCTCGCCGACATGGATGCCATCGCAAGTACCCTCGGACCAGGTTTGTTAGGTTCCTTATTGGTGGGAGCCAACACCGCCAAAACGCTTTCGCTTCTAGCGAATAAGCCGTTTTTAGGGGTGAATCACCTCAAGGCTCATGTGGCTTCGAACTATTTGGAAAGTGACTTAGAACCGCCGTTCATCGGGCTTTTGGTGAGTGGGGGGCATACGCAATTGTTGCAGGTGAACGGCTATGACGACATTTGTATCGTGGGGGAAACGCTCGATGATGCGGTGGGGGAAGTCTACGA
This sequence comes from Vampirovibrionales bacterium, assembly GCA_044371965.1. Classification (GTDB taxonomy): domain Bacteria; phylum Cyanobacteriota; class Vampirovibrionia; order Vampirovibrionales; family JAJTHC01; genus JAJTHC01. The sequence continues at coordinate 9,230 of JBILSS010000058.1, read as the reverse complement.
CAAGTTGGCTCGTGAAATGGGTTTGGGCTTTCCCGGTGGAGCCGTCCTCGACAAGCTGGCTCAAGCTGGCAACGCCAAGGCGTTTGCCTTACCCGTGGCTCGCACAAAAAATGCGTATGACTATAGCTTTTCAGGGCTTAAAACGGCGGTATTAAAAGTGTGGCGAACCGAAGCGGAGCCGTATTTGTCCACCCAAACGCCTGTACCGCTTCAGCTGGTGCAGGATGTTTCTGCGTCTTTTCAAGCCACGATCGTGAAAACCTTGATGCGTAAATTGCGTCAACTCTCCGAAGAAACAGGTGTAAAAACCCTTACGCTGGCTGGTGGCGTTTCGGCAAATAGTGCCTTACGACAAGCCTTTTTGGATTTAGAAGCGGACGGTTTTCGCATCCACATACCCGCAAGGCGTTTCTGCACCGACAACGCTGCGATGGTGGGAGCTTCTGCCTATTTCAACCCCTTGAGCGAAAACCAGCTCAACATCGACGTTTTTTCAAGGTGACCGTTATTTAGAGCATTTTTCTTGTCTGATCTAAAGATTTTTAACATAGGTTCACTTTATACCCCTCAATAATTGTAACAATTTCGTTATCTTTAGCATCATTTTGATATCAGAAGGGTTTAAGCTCGCAAGAGGTCAATTCCTCTGTTTATAATCACAATAACCATGAAAGGTAACACCGATGTTACAATCTCTCCGTTACGCCCCCCCCCCCCAAGCTCTGAAAGCAAATAGTCAGAGAGAAGGGGTGAAAGTCACAACAAAAAATGCAAGATTACTAGTCGAAGGAGTGGGAACTATAATTCGTCATTCCGACCCAGAACAGACTTATGCTAATGGCAGTGGAAGCTATTTACTAAATCAGCTAAACTCTAAAGTCGAAAAAATGGTTGAATCTAATGATCCTCTAAGTTTGCTGGTAAACAAACTTAATGGCGGTTACATTGTGTCCTTAGTTTCTAAAAATACAGACCATTTTGGTACAGGTCTTGTCAGAAGCGAAATACTTTACCCGCCCCCTGCAAAAACTTCTCCCATAGTTCATGCTTTAGATACGATGAAGAGCCTCCTCGAAACAGTTGGGCTTCATGCAACTTATGAAAAGAAATCTAACAACCTGGCTTATAAGGATAAAACTGCTAAGATATTAGGTCTTTCCACTACATAAACAAGACAATATCTGATTAACCGACTCCGTGATGCTCCTACGCATCACGGAGCTTATTTCAATCCATTAAGCGAAAACCAGCTCAACATCGACGTCTTTTCACGCTAATCGTGTTTTATAGCCACGTTTAGAGTTTTCTGTACAGTAGGCTATTCTAGGAGCCTAGATTTTTTTGTGATACCAATTAAACGATTAAATCAACCCTGCGACTTCTGAAAGTAGAGTCGCATCAATTGACGTTGACGCTTGTAGTCAGGGCAATAGCGAGCCACCAACGCCCAAAAGCGTTTGCTGTGGTTCGCTTCCTGAAAATGAGCCAGCTCGTGCAAAATCAAGTATCGAAAGGCTTCGGCTGGTATCGCCTGCCCCAAGCAGTAGCGAGACACCGTCATTACCCCCGTCCGCAAATTCACCTGTGCCAAGTGAGAAATTTTCGAACGCCCCATTCGCACGCCTTTTAAGGGCGCCTTAAAGGTGCAGGCATTCAGGCTATGCACATACATCGTGAGTTCGGCAAGGGTTTGTATCGAAAGGGTTTCGGCTCCGTTGGCAAAATCTTCGTCTTGCAAGGCTTCCATGGTGGACAAAAAACGTTGTTGCTTGACATGAGCGTGCGAAAGTTTAATCTGCAATTCATCAACGGCGTGTTGTTTGACTCGTTTTGCCCAGTGCATCGGGAGCGTAATGACCGCCGTGTTTTCCTTGATTCGCCCCGAGGCTCGCTTGGCTCGGGGAGAGTCTTCCACGATCACAGGCAAGCCTGTGCTAAGAAAAAGCGTCGGAATAGGCTTAGCGGGTGGGATGGTTTTGGATTCAACACGAACGGCACGAGCGTCTTTCACAGGAGGGGGAGTCGGTTTAGGAGGCTCCGCTTGGTCGGAGGGCTTCGCTTTATTCGGTAATAGAAAAGACAGAAAAGAGAGTTGCATGACGTTTACACCACTTTTTTTAAAACACTAGCATCAAATTATTATTTCTTGTTTTTAAGACTTTGTAAGATGCTTTTACTCAATCTTACCAGTGTTAATTAGAAAAGTAAAATAAAGGAAAATGATATGTCGATCAATAGTCGCCTAGGGTTTACCCCCCCCCCCATTCAGTCACAAAAAAGCGATGGATAGCCAACGTAGTGGTAGCCTTCAATCAGCCCCAAATGAAGCGAATGCTCTTCTTATAGAACTTGGTTCAAAGTTCTTAAATGTAAAGAAGGCTAGAGAAGTGATTGAAGCAAGAATTATCATGGAAGTCGACAAACAGACATACCAAACTGACGGATTCCGAAGGGTTGCTATCTTCAGAGCATTTGATACTGATGCAAATTATAAGGAAGCGGATAAGATCGAGAAGGAATGCCATTTAGCTTTTTGGCATGCATTTGGAGATATGCAAGATAATGGCTTGAAGCTTAATGATGAGGCTAGAGAAATATTGTTCCAAGTTAGAAAATCATCATCTACACCTCCAAAATTAAATTGGCTTCAAAATTTAGCCAAAAAACTCTTTAGGCTGTAGTTTGTAAATGTATTTGTGGATGCCCTTGATGCCACGCACGAGCGGTTTCGACATCCTGCGTGATTTGCTCGATGAGGGCATCCACATTGGTAAAGCGGATTTCCTCACGCAGACGCTGATGAAAAACGACTTCGGCGGTTTCTTCCCACCAATTTTCATGCGGAAAGTGGTCTAGCAAGTGGGATTCTATCTTCACAGACGAGTCTCCCTCGCTCACCGTCGGTGCCGTCCCCACATTCGTAACGCTGGCGTAAACACGCCCGTCTGTGACGGTATGTGTCACATAGACACCGTTTTTGGGGATGATTTTTTGAGGCTCATTCGCTTGGATGTTCAAGGTCGGAAAGCCAAGTGTTCTTCCCAATTGCCGACCTGCTTGCGTCGTGCCTGAAACGCTGTAAGCACGCCCCAATAAACGCCGAGCGTCTTCGACATCGCCTTTGCCAAGGGCGTGGCGAATCCACGTGCTGGAAATGGGTGCGGTGTTGCGGTCATCGGCGTGATGCGTGGGGGGTAAGGCTTCGACGACCGTGACGCCAATGCCTAGGGATTCGGCGTTTTCAAGCAACCAATCCGCATTGCCTTGACGCTGAAATCCAAAGTGAAAATCATGCCCTACGACCAAATGCACGGCTCCCAACTGTGTTTTCATTAAGTCTTCGACAAAGGCGGCGGCACTTAGACGACGAAAATCGTCGTTAAAGGGAGGCATCACCAAAACGTGTAGTCCAAAGGCGTGGCACAAGGCGATTTTCTCTTCCAAACTGGCGAGCAAATAAGGTTCTGTCGTCTTTTTGAAATACGCTTTCGGATGCGTCGAAAAGCTAAAAACCCCTGCCCACGTCCCCAAACGCTGGGCGTCTTCCAACGTGCGAGCAAACACCGCTTGATGCCCCAAATGCACGCCATCAAACACACCTAAGGCATAAACGCCTCCTTGAATCTTCAAGTCATCGGGCAAGTGAACGTCGGCGTCTAGGCAGGTAAAGGCTGGGTTTGACATAATTAAGGTTCCGCCACGAACTTGGTCAAGCCGTCGGCTTCTAAGCCCAAGGCATCGACCACGGCGACTGCCAGCGATTGAATCACCAAAAGGAGAAGCACATCATCGGGCAAGGTCGTTTCCAACGCCAAATCGACTGTATTTCCTAATTTAAGAAGGTCTTGAGGCACGGGAGGCGTCGACGCATTGCGTATCCACAATTGCTTGAGCCGTTCGGCGTGAAGGGCATCCACATGTTGGAGATGAAAGCGAGCATCGGCGTAAAATTCGGGGGCATTGTCAACAGGAGGCACATAAACCAATAATGCCCACGTTTTTTGCTTGCGGTGCAAAATCGAGCGAGGGCCGTGCTTAAAGCCTTCATGGTGATAGGTCAAGACAGGGCGGCTCAAGGTTTCCGTCCATTTTAAATGGACTTCATTCAGCACAGGCATCACGGTTTCGGCACCAATCACGGCAATGGCGGTTTCTCGATCCGACTTCAATAAATCCACGGCTTTTTCCCAAGCAGGATGCTTCGTCAACGAACCTAAAACACGCCGTATTTCAGGAGCCAAGCTCCCTAGTTCAGCGTCTAATTCAAGCGTTTGGTCAGGCGTTTGGCACGCCAAGGCTTTAAGCGTAAAGCTTGTGGCGGTAAAGGTTTTGGTTGCGGCGATCGCCTCTTCTTTTCCTGCCTTGAGGTAGAACGGCTCTAACCCTTGCCACGCCGAAAGTTCCAGCGTTTCAGGGCTGGCATTGGTGATTAAAAGACCGTCCAGCTTGCCCCAAGCGGTTTTTGCTTTTTGAATCGAACGTAGTAAGGACGCTGTTTTCCCCGATTGCGAAACCGCAATCACATACGGCGGTACAGGGACGACTTCACCCGAAACCGCCTGCCATTCCCCCAACGATGCTTCCAATTCCCATGGGTAAAACAAAATGGCTCGTTGGCGAGGGTGGGCTTGAATGAGTTGCGTCATTTGCCATTGCACCGCATTGTAACTTGAGCCTTCCGCCACGAAAATCCACGCTTGCGACGGATTTTGAGGCAGTTTAGGCAAGTCCGCCAAACGTTTTTGCAGGGCGTCTAAGACATCCGCTTGAGCCAAGACATCCAACGCTTCAATGAGCTTAGGGGGCTTCATTGGCGTCCCCTTGAGGCGTTTCAGCAGGTTTGAAGGGTGAACGCAAGTGCTTCAAGTAAATAAAGCTACTGGTGATTAAACCCATGCCCACGCCGATGTTCACCAGCCCACGAATGAACACATCCACATTAAAAGCGGTCAAACTCAAGCTAATCAACAACATCACGCCGATGACAATCCAGCTACGCAAGGGGTAGACGTGGATCGGTTTTTTCGGCTCTGTTAAGGCTTCTAAGCGAATAATATTGCGGATCGACGACTTGTTAAGGATGAACTTGCCTTTCAACATGCCGATCAATAAGGCACCTAAAACGCTAAAGGCAATGACGCTAAAGGGTTGATCCACTTGAGCGAGAAACTCGATGCCTCGTTTGCTGAGCATGATGCCCCCCGTCATCCAAATGGCGAAGGCGAGTCGCATCAAGGCGTAACGGTCGAGTTTGAAGGGAACGATGGCTAAAATCAAGGGAATGACGAGCATAATGGAAAGGCGGGTTAGGGTTTGAGCATCTAGCGACATGGGGATGTTTCCTCTCTATAATTGGAATGCTTTTATTATTCCACAAAAATAGAAATCGGACTATCTTCTATCGAAGATCTGTGGAAGTCTAACAAGCGTCATCCTGAACGCATGTGAAGGATCTCCCAAAACAGGGGGGGGGGAGATGTTTCGTTGCACTCAACATGACGTAATTCCTTTTTTAGACTTTCTCACGAGATGTAACAACCCTTCAAAATATTCGATGTGCGGTCGATACTCATAAAAAAGGAGCCTGTCCCCCTATGGTCAACTTCAACAACGGCTTTCGCATCAACCTAGGGCCTTTAAAAGGCATCGACAACGACTACAACCAAGCCGTGTCTAAAATTGACCCGAATTTGCCGAAATGGCAACAAGACATCGGCGTTTACAATGCCGCCGCACTTGATATGAGTAACAGCACCTTGAGCTATAGCTCCTTTTACGACCCTGCACGGCTCCGCAAGGTAATGGGCAAAGTGGTCGACAATATGAGTTCGAGCTTCGCACCAGGACTCATGGATCAAATCTTTCCCAGCCGCCTATTTAATCCTGCGACAAACGCCAGTTTTGACTTTCTAAGTGTGCCGATGGATAATTTTTTTCGAGTCCTCAACGATCCTGATTTTGGCAAGGATGTGAAAGTCCCTGTGCAACTTGACATCAACCCTGTGACAGGTGTGGCGATTCCGACCTTGCCTACCGTGGGGGCGGAAGCACTGAACTTTGCAGCGATCGGTAATTTGGCACCGTTTTACACGCAAGCGAATCCGTACCAGCCGTATGCAGGCATGTTTTATGGCAGTCCCCAGCAGACCCTAACGCAATTTCCGCTTAATCCTGGTTTGCCGAATCGTGGGGGATTCATTGTGACACAACCTTATAATAGTAAGATTCGTGAGCAAAACTTTTTCAGAGGCATCGGGGCATACACGCCTGTGGCTCAAAATCCGTTTCCGTTTCCTGCGTTGCCTGTGCAATATCAGCCCCCTCGAAAAAGGGTGTGAGGGGGGCTTTATAAGTCCTGTTCCCTCTCCTTGAGGAGAGGGCTAGGGAGAGGGGGGGATGTCCAAAACCCAGTGTTTACATCTACTCCCCACCCCAACCCTCCCCTTAAAGGGGAGGGAGTAAGACGCTTGTTAGACTTTTTTGTGCATTCAATTATGTTTGACGTATAATAGAGAGCCATACACGCAAACCCACAAGGATGCCCCTCTATGTCGACCTGTTCCACAAGTTCCGCCCCACTCACCGAAAAAGCCATTGCGGTGGCAAGCCAAAAACTCGCTGAAATACAAGCCATCTATCATCAACCGTTTTTGCAATTGCTCTACCAAGCGGGCGATGTGCATCAAGCGCATCAACGGGTCGGCGAAGTGCAACTGGCGACGCTTGCCAACATCAAAAGCGGAAAATGTCCTGAAGACTGCAAATACTGCCCGCAATCGTCACGATACAACACGGGCGTTGAAACCTACGATCTGCCAAGCCTAGACGATATCAAGTCGCAAGTTACCCAAGCCAAAGCAGGCGGAGCCAGTCGCTTCTGCATGGGTGCTGCATGGCGTACCCCCCCGAACGATGAAGCCTTTACCCATGTACTCGACATGGTCAAAGCGGTCAAAGCCGAAGGCTTGGAAGCCTGTGTGACGCTCGGCATGATTGACGCCAGCCAAGCCGAACGTCTGAAAGAAGCAGGCTTGACGGCGTATAATCACAATTTGGATACGTCGCCTCACTATTATAAGGAAGTCATCACGACGCGTAGCTATGAAGATCGTTTGCAAACGCTTCAAGCCGTGGGCAATGCAGGCTTACAAGTGTGCTGTGGAGGCATTTTAGGCATGGGCGAAAGCGAAGATCAACGTCTTGAACTGCTGGCTGCGTTGACGGCGTTGGAGCATCCGCCAGAATCGATCCCCATTAACTGCTTGGTGGCGGTGGAAGGGACTCCGCTTGAAAACCAAGCCCCTGTGGATCCCCTTGAGTTGGTGCGTTTAATTGCCACGACTCGACTTTTATTCCCTAAGTCGAAGGTAAGATTGTCGGCGGGGCGTTTGAGCTTAAGCGACGAAGCTCAGACCTTGTGCTTCTTGGCAGGAGCGAACTCCATTTTTAGCGGAGAAACCCTACTGACGACGCCGAACCCCGAAGCAAGTCGGGATGCTCAGCTGTTTGCTAAGCTACAGCTCGTGGCGGTTTAAGCCAATAAAGGAAACAAACCTTTTTTCAAAATGGTTTGAGGACTAAACTCTGCTGGGGAAGCACCTTCTTCGTATGTTTTTAATCCGTTCATCATTTTTACAATTCTTGCCATTTGGTCTTGGGCTTTTTCCATGCTATATCTATCTCTAAAGCCCTTTGTCGCTTCTTGAAGTGCTTTTTTCAATAAAGCTTCAACTTTGGACTTTAAATGAATGTCACTGTGAGGAAAGTTTACGATTGTATTGGATCCTACTTGTTTTTCTATGCGACGTCTCGCAAGTGAGACGGCCGTTTTATCTGTCACTGGAATCTTAAGAGAACGAAGTTTTGACGGGTTTGTCAAATGAACCGATTTATTCATTTTTGATACGGCTGTTGATGAAATAGGAGGAATAGACATGACAATTACCTACTCGTTATAATCCGAATTGAAGAACGGAAATGTAGCACAAAAAAAGCAAACACGAAGCACAGTTCAATAAACGGTGCTTGATTAGTTAAAGTAGCATCAACAAAAAAACGGAACAAGCGTTTATAGACTTTTCTTTCGCAATTTGTTACAATGCAGGCAAATGCTATGTTACATAAAAGGAGTGCTTCAAATGGAAGAGTTTAATATCATCGGATTAATCGTACAAGTGGTGATTGGCTTAACCGCCTTACGTATTTTGTTTAGCTGGTTACGCATTTTTAATGAATACGAACGAGGCGTCGTGTTTCGTTTGGGGAAAGTACAACCCCGTGCTTTAGGACCTGGTATCGGTATTGTGATCCCCCTGCTCGATAAAATGGTGAAGGTGGATATGCGTACGGTTACGCTGGATGTGCCTCCGCAAGATGTGATTACGAAGGACAACATCACGGCTCGTGTTTCGGCGGTGGTCTACTATCGTGTGGCGGATCCTATTAAAGCCGTGGTTTCGATTGAAAACTATGCGTACGCCACCAGTCAATCCGCACAAAGTATTTTGCGTTCGATCATCGGGCAATTTGAGCTAGACAACGTGCTTTCTAACCGTAAAGCCATTTCTGAACAGTTGGAACTAATTATTGATGACCAAACGGAACCGTGGGGTATTAAGGTCATTAACGTGGATATTAAAGACGTTGAATTGCCTGCGGATATGCAACGAGCCATTGCTCGCCAAGCGGAAGCGGAGCGTGAGCGTCGTGCGAAAATCATCGGGGCGGATGCCGAGTTCCAAGCCGCTGAAAAACTTTGCCAAGCCGCTCAACTTATGGAACGTTACCCCATGGCGTTGCAAATGCGTTACTTGCAAACGTTGGCTGAAATCAGCACGGAAAACTCCAGCACAGTGGTCTTCCCTGTGCCGATCGATATTCTTTCAGCGTTTAAAGATCTTGCCATTAGTAACACAGGCAAGAGTCCTCTTTTACCTGTGATTCAACAAACACCTATTAAACAGGAACAAGAAAGCTTGTAGTTTTTAAACCTATAAAAAGCCCCTTTCCTAATAAGAAAGGGGCTTTTGTCTTATACGCTTCCTAACAAAAATGCGTAACCCTTGTTTTGTATAAAGAATGTGGGTTTTTCTGTTCCTTTTATAGCTGGTGCTTGGAGACCTTTGTGCCGCCAAAGGTTCTCCAAACCTCTAAAAGCGGTTCAAGGGGGGACGGGGGAGGACGTATTGCGTTTCTCCTCCCCTTCGTCCCCCCTTGAAAATCCCCCCTGA
>JBILSS010000177.1:0-3422 GCA_044371965.1 Vampirovibrionales bacterium | reverse complement strand
ATACCGTAAGGTGATTGTCGCTTTGCCAGGCGTCCCCAAAGAAATGAAAGCCATGTGGAACGACGTTCAAGCACGCATCACGGCGTGGGCGAAAAAGTACAACAAAACCCTTAGCACTCGTCACACATGGGACTTATGGTTTTATGGCATCGGCGAATCGCATTTGTCGCAAGCCTTGGGAGGACTCGCTCATTTTGAGCGTCCTCATTTGGCTCCCTATGTGAGCGATGACGGTCGGGTGCGGTTGCGGTTAAGTATTCATGGCGGTGTTGCTTCAGAAGCCGAAGTTGTGTTCGACGAGTTTGTCGCAAACTTGCCTGAAACGGTGCGTCCCTTTTTGCTGGAAGCCCAAGCGGAAAGCTTGCCTCCCTTGCTTTTGGCGATGCTGGATCAAGCGGGTTTACGCTTGGCGATTGCTGAATCCTGCACAGGCGGTGGCGTGAGCCATGCGTTTATCAAGGAAGCAGGGGCTTCCGCCTTTATTGATGCCAACATCGTGACTTATAGTAATGCCGCAAAAGTCAAATACCTTGGGGTGGATGAGGCGACTTTGCATCAATATGGGGCGGTGTCTCAACAAGTGGCGAAAGCCATGGCGGTGGGGGTTCGTTTATTGAGCGACACGCCTGAAAAATGCGTGGGACTTGCCACCACAGGCATTGCTGGGCCAGGGGGAGGCACGGTGGCTAAACCTGTGGGCTTGGTGTGGGTGGCGGTGGCTTTGCCTTCGGGGCAGGTCTTTGCTCAAGAAGCACGGTTGAATCCGTTGTGGGACAGAGCAAGTTTACAGGCTCGATTTGTGAACACGGCGTGCTTTCATGCCCTTCAAGCCTTGCGATACAACGCTTCTAAAGAAGACGATCGTATGTTAAACGACACGCCCGTGGCGTTGGAGCTTCCTGCTCAATTGTAGAAATTTAAATGTAACAAGTGTAACATCTTCTATCATTCTAGCATCTTTTTAAATTGACAGGCTTTTATACGAACGTAAGCCTTCATGCTTATTTATTACCCCCTAACTCAAATGGAGTTCATTTTATGTCGATTTCTTCACTACGTTACGCCCCCCCCCCCTTCCTCTCCTCTACATAGGAATTTGAAAAGATCTGGGAACCAAACTCCTATTGAGCTTATGATCCCTACGTTACATCCTGAAACTCTTAAGGGGCTTGTCTCAGCTAGTATTGAATATATGAACAACTTAGAAGACCTACACAACATTAAAAATCATGAAGTGTGGAAGAACTTACGCAGTGTCATGACAGAATTACGGAGAAGAGATATTAAGCTTTCAGATATTGAACAAAGTCGATACAACGAATTTGTAAAAAAACTAGCAAAATAAAAGCAGTCTACTTTTATAAAGGTTTAAGTCTCTAACGTCAACATCGAAATCTAAAAAATCATGGTATACTAGGGGATATGCTTGCAACCGATGAGGCGAAACCATGTCCCCCGATACCTTTCTGGCGTTGGAGCTTCCTGCTCAATTGTAGTTTTTTAATTTTTCTCTAGCATCTTTTTAAATTGAGTGGCTTTTATACGTACGTAAGCCGTCGTGCTTGCTTATTTATTACAATGTTAATCCCTTTAAGGAGTTTATTTTATGTCGATCCCCTCCCCTCGACCCGCCTTTACACCACAAGCTCGTGTGGCTCAAGTGCCTAATCAGCGTTTGGGATCTTTAGCTGCTATAAAAGAAGTTGAAAGATTAATTGCCCAGATTTCACAAAATTTAAGCGATTTAAAAAACAGTCATAACCCAAACTTACAATTTAACACGGAGACTTTAGCTTCTGAATTAAGAACTAAATTTGCAGAATTAAATGCTTTGAATGCAAAGGGGCAAGTTGATTTAGAACATGCTGATAGGATTGGAGTTTTGACAAATCAAATCAATGATCTGACACAAAAAGTATTTACCTTGATAAATAAAGATAAAAATCATGGTATACTAGGGGATATGCGTGCAACCGATGAGGCGAAACCATGTCCCCCGATACCCTTGAACACCCCGAAACAGGCGAAGTTTACCAAAAGCCCTTTCGCATCGAAAACACCCCCATCCCCGATATGCTCGCCATGCTCGCCCTCGGTGGGGCTTTAAGCGTACTTGCCTTATGGCATAGTCACCCCATTAGCATGGCATGGCCATCCCCCTTGGCGTTGCCTTATGTCCAGCTGGCGGAACAAATCTTGGGGCAAACGCCCAATACCAGCCCTGAACTCGCAGGCGTATTTCCGCTTTACAGTTACCTGATTGCGGGCTTAATGAGCCTTAAAGGTAGCACCGTTTTTCAAGCCTATAGTCCTATCCTTCTCGGCATCAACATCGGTGCCTATGTGCTAAGCATGACGATGCTTTACAACGCCTTCCGCCAAGGCTTAGGCTACATCGGCAGTCTGTTACTGGTTTTGCTCATTGCCTGCTCGCCCCTCGTTTTAAACACCGTGACCGCCTTAAGCCCTGCCCCCCTTTTGTGGATGCTTACCTTGGTGCTACTTTTCTTATTAAACGTCTTAAAAGAAAATCGCAATATCTTTTTTTCGGGTCTGGGTACTCTATTGGCGGTTGTTGCAGGATTTTTGCATCCTTATGGGCTATGCTTGCTCGCTGCGTGGAACATGAGCTTGTTGTGCTTGGGCTTTGTCGGCACACCCTTATTGTCGACAGGTTTTGCACTGTTGGTTTCAGCCACCTTACCAGGTGTGAATCTTTTGGCGGTGATGGCTCAACCCTTCAACTACGCCCCCAGCAACATGGATGCCCTTGGAAGTAGTAGTGCCTTGGCTCCCCTGCAAGAGCGGGTACAAGGCTTTTTCGGAGGCGTCAACCAGCTTGGCAAAGTACTACTTTTAGCCCCTGATCCCAACTTGCAAGAATGGCCTATTCAACAAACGCAGGAATCATGGTTTGCCATCATGCTCAATAATGCCTACTTGGGCTTAAGTGGCATGGCGATTTTGTCGTGGCCTTTGGGCGTGCTATTTGCCCTTTTGGCGATGATTAAAGCCTTGTATATCTTTGTGAGAGAAAGAGAAGTCATTGGCGGTTTATTTTTAACTTGGACGCTCTTTTTTGCGGTCTGCTTGAGCTTCATTATGCCTAAACTCGTGACGGCTTCTGTCTTAAGCGTGGCGTTTTTACTGCCTGTGATTTTCATTTTTGGCTTTCTTGCCTTGCGTTCGTTGGGGAACATCCCTTTACTCAAGTGGTCGTCTCCTGTCTTGCGAACAGGCGTGGTGGGCTTAGCAACCGTTTGTGTGTTGTTGTTTCAGGCTCGAGTGGCGTACAATCACTTGGCAAGCGTGTATGAACCCAATACGCTTAATGCCGTCACGCCGAATCAAGTGATGCTCGTGGTGGAAGCTGAAACAAGAAAGCCTGCGGAAGGCTTTAATTTGGTGGCGATCAATACAGG
>JBILSS010000057.1:0-11627 GCA_044371965.1 Vampirovibrionales bacterium | reverse complement strand
GAGCTGGTGCTTGGGGGTCTTTGTCCCGCCAAAGACTCCCCAAACCCCCAAAGCGGCTTAAGGGGCGGCGGGGGGAGGGACGTGTTACGTCCTCCCTCCCCCCAGTATGCCCCCCTTAAGAATCCCCCTCCCGTCGAAAAAGTCTCTGACTTTTTCTCTTAGGAAAGAAAACCGTTGGTTTCCTCTCCTAACCTCTCCTTCCTAAAGGTGAAGATTCACTTCGTGAATAAGAAGGTTTCTGCCCCTCCCTCCCGTCCCGAACCACGAGTTTTAATTTCTCGTATCAAACGAAGGAACTAGGAGATTGCCACTATACGCTCGCAATGACGGACAGTAGGCTTGCCGACAACGCACTAAATGCGAGGCTTCCGAGACATTTTGCGGACGGCAGGAACAACGGGAAAGCGAGAGGGGTGGGATTCTTAAGGGAGGGAAAAACCCAAAAAATCCAAAAAAACTAAAAGAGATCTACAATGCCTAGCCAAACGACAACAAAACCAACGCATCACGCCTTCTTGGGAGGCACCCCTCAAGCACGAACCAAACACGCCCTTGAACGTTTGACGACGTGGCAAAGCGAACACGCCGTTTTGTCTGAAACCTGCTACATCCTTGTTCAAAATCGCCGTCAAGCTGACGCATGGCGAACCTTGCACGACACCCCATTCCCCCACGACGTCCGCTTTCAAGGCGTGAAAGTCTTGAGCTGGTTTCAATGGTCGCTGAACTGGCTGAACCAAAGCATCGGGCTGGCACCGCAAGTGGTGAGTCACTTTCGCCAAGGTCTCGGTCTTCGTGATTCATCCACGCCATTGGCGTTTCGGCAAGAAACGTGGCAATTGCTTTCTTCCGCCGATGCCCTGCTTTTGCTTGAAGCCTATTGGCAAAATGACGTAGAAGCTGAAAAAATCGACTTGCTCGACAAAGTCAGCCTTGTGACGCATCTTTTAGCCACGACGACGGCTCACGACTGGCAAAATCGCTGCGACACGCATTTTGCGGAGGCTCAAGACGACTTCGTGCTAGCAGGCGTCTTCGATTGGTTTGTTCAACATACGGTTGAACAAGGGCTTTTGCCGATTGCGTGGGTGCCTGCCTTGGCGTGGGCGACGGTGGATTTTCTCCAAAGTCGTGATACAAAAGCCTTGCATCACTTGTGTCAAGGCATCCGCTTTTTGATGGTGGATCACACTCACGCCTTGCCTGAACAGGCGTGGGCATGGATGCGTCTTCTCGAAGCCGAAGGCACCACGATCTGGAGCTTGGGCGATGACTTTAGCTTCCACCAACGCCTTGAAGAAAACGCCGTCTTTGAAAATGGTGACGAACCCTTGTGGCGTGCCGTGTCTCGCCCCCCGTTTTGGGATGCCCTAAAAGCCACGATGTCCAGCCCCCTGAGCCTGACCTATCTACCTGATGAACATACGCCACAAAGCGAAGACTGTGGTTTTAAAGCCCGCATCCACGCCATTTGGCAAGGTGCGAAGGAAGTCCCTCATCCTAACCTTCTCCATAAGGGAGAAGGGATTCAAAGAAGTATCCATGCCATGCAAGTCGAAAGCCCTGATTCGCTGGATGAAGCCCACCGTGTGGCAGTGGCGGAGCAGGTCTTGGCGTGTTTGGAAGCGTCTTTGTCGTCTGAACGCCCCTTCCCTATTGCGATTATCGTGCCATCGACGAGCGAAAAAAAGCCGTGGGAAACCTTCATTTCTCAATGCTTGGGCGAAAATGAAGCATCCGAAAACGCCGTGATGTGGGCGTGGCTTGAAATTGGAAACGCCTTTTTAAGACTGTATGCCGACTTCCCCAATGCATCGTTGGATGCGGACACTTTACATTATAACAAACGGCATGAAGCTGCGTGGCAGGTGAATCCGCTGGTGTGGGTGGCATCTCCTGATTGGGCGGAAGCTTTGCAAAACGCCGTTAATCAAGCGTGGAGCCTCTTGCAGTCTTATTTGGACGAGACTCCCGAAGATTTTCAGACTTTTTTAAGAGACCTGCCCCCTCTCCTAAAAGAGGAGGGAGACGGTCGTATTTCAATCAGCAAATGGCTATGGGCTTGGTTGGCTCCGCTAGGAGAGGGTGTTGCTCAAGAACAGCGTCCCCTTGAAGTCTTCTATAAGCGTGTGGAATCCACCGAAGCACGGATGCAGTCCACCCTCGAAGCAGGGAAAATTCCCCTAAACGCTTGGGCAAGCTGGATGCACTCCACCCTAGACGACCTGCGACACGAAGACGTTCCACCCACAACGCCAGACTTGGTGCAGGTTTACACGCTGGAAGAGGCGCCTGCTCACGCCTTGCATACGGTGATTGTGCCGAATGTATTTAAAGCATCGCACGAAGACAAGGGCTTAAAATCCCTTGCCAGTGCGACGGAAAACGACACGCCTGAAGCCTTTTTGACGCCCTTGACCCAAACGCTTAATGCCCTCAATGAGCTGGAAAGCTGGGTGCATCAGTTGGCAGGCGTGCAAGATTTGTATCTAATAAGCAATCCTGAAAAGTTGCAAGGCTATAATGACGCCCAACGCCAGATCTATCATCAGTTTTTGGGAGGCTTTTTTAGAAAGAATGAGGGATCACAAAACGCCGATGCCTTAGAAAACGTCGACGTAAGCACGCCTCTTTTAAGCGAAGACACGCTCAAAGCGTTGTCGGATTTACGCCAAGCTTTTCCGAGAGATGCCCTTGCTTACTCGTCTTACGGCGAATCGAATCACACCAGTTTAAGTCCCACCGATTTAGAAACCTATGTCAAATGCCCTCGGCAATTGTATTACAAACGCTTTAAGTTCAGCACGCCGTTTAATGCCAAGGCATCGAAGGGAACGCTGGTGCATAAGGTCTTTGAACTGTACCACAAGGCGTGCAATGCGGGGGACATCGCCTTTGGCTATGAGAGCTTGAATCACTTTATGCGTCAATGTTTGGATGTGGCGGATACCGCCTTTTGGCATCCGCCACAAGGCTTGTTGGAAGAGCCTGCGTTTAACGTCTATGTGCAACAGCCTATTGTGATTCGTGAAAGTTGGTTTAAACGCATTTTAGAAGCCGTGCAATCTTTGCAGGAAACAGGCTTTTTTGAGAAAACGCCCGTCCGTGTGGAAACCGAGTTCCGCATCAATGAAGCCTATTTGACCGAACTTTCGGGCTTTCATTGGAAGATGTTTGTGGATGCGATTTATCATTATGAGGATGGGACGATTCGCATTGTGGACTATAAAACGTCGAAAGGCAAGTTCGAGCAAACCAAAGAAGAAAGCCGTCAAGGAAAGCTCAACCGCATTTTAGACGGACTGCCCCCTCGCAACGGAGGCGAATCAGGCTATGACGCCAGCGTGAGCGATTACTTGTATTGGCAATTGCCGATTTACATCGTCGCCTATGAGTTTGCGAAATCGGCGGATGTTACGGAAGCTGGCTTGCAGATGTTTCGCTCCACTCAAGAAAATGCGACAGGCTCCATTTTCGTGCCGTTGGATGTGCGTCGTTTCAAAGACGAAAAAGAACGCTGGCTTGCCAACGTTCACGAAGAGGTACTCAAACCCTTGTGGGAAGAACGTCTGTTTAGGGCGAATCCGCAGGCGAGCTATTGCGAGTGGTGCGATTATACGTCGATTTGTGAGGCATCGGCGAGTGACGAGGAAGAGCTGTAGCGTTCTAAACACTCACATTTAAAGACTTCGGCGAACGCTTATGCTTCATCGTGATAGGCTGTTGCAAGCTAGACGCTTCTTCCTTCGGATTCACCTGCTTTTCCAACACATATTCCGCAGGATACATCGGCTCTTCGCCCTTTTTTACATAAATGTGACCCTTTTGAGGGGTATCCACATTGTCGGTCAAATAATGTTCACGTTGTACAATTTCTACACTAGGGAATTGTTCCGCCAGTACTTTTTCATCACCTGTCAACGCTTGAATCCGCCAAGCCGAATCGCCCAAGTAAGTCTGTGCCATTTTCTGCACATCGTCAGAACTGACCTTCATGTAGCCTTCTTGCAATTCTTCACGACTAATCGGAGGCAAACCGTCTCTCAAAAGATTCGAGGTGCCTGATAAAATGCCGTCACTGGTAGAGTCTAAATCCCGCAGGGTATGAATGATTTTACGCTTCACTTTGGCTAGTTCAGCGTCTGTTGGTGGGGTTTTGACATAGGTGTTAATGGCGTCCTGTTGAGCCTCAATCGCCGAAGGCAACTTGTCTTGGTCGATTTCCGCAGAAACTTCAAACTCTCCGTAATGCTTATTGGCATCCACACCTGAAGAGGTGCTATAGACCAAGCCTCGTTTCGTTCGCATGGTTTCAAATAAAGCTCCTGTCATGCCTCCCATAAGGTTTTTCAAAATGATAAACTTAGGGTAGTCTTCCGTACCCACTTCAGGAGCCTTCCACAAGGTGGACATATGCACACGATCCAAACGATTGTCTGAAATTAGAATCGGTGCGGTCAAGGTTTTCGGCTTGACAGGGGGAATCTTCACCAAGGCTTTGGGAGGTACGATGACATCATCGGTCTTCCAGCCTTTTTCTTCGGCAAGGGAATTGAGCAAAGCCGCTTGTTGAGACGGTGCTAAACCAGACACCATCGCCACTTTCGTGAGTTCGGGGTGAGCATAACTGGCTTTAAACTCTTGAATGGTTTTTTGGGGATCTAAATCCTTGACTTCCATAATGGTTTTCAAGGTGGATTTTCCATAAGGGTGGTCGTCTCCCACTCTGGCTCGCTGCACGGTTTCGGCTTTTTGAAAATCAGGCTTATTGGAAAGGTTCAATAAGTTTTGCATGACCAATGTGCGAGACGACTCGTATTCTTTTTCATCAATTTCAGGGTTTTTTAGAAAGTCTAAGCCCAAGGCGAGTAACTTTTTTTCTTGCCCACTAGGCCCATTAATCAGCAGGGTGAAATGATCTTGCGTGACCAAGGTTTCCACCGAAATGCCTTTGGCTTGCAAATCAGCGAGCAATTTCTTTTTCGCCAAAGTGCCGTTTAATAAAACGTTGTTGGACAAGTGCATTTCCGTATCATCAGGAAACATGGGCAACACAAACTCAACAGAAGCGGTGGGTCGGTTAAGGGCTTGTTGCAGATAAGCTTGTGTGCCGTTTTTGAGCTTCGTCGGAGCGACAGTCCCTACGTCGGGGTTGGCTTCCATGTTCAATTCATTCAACATTAAAACAGGTTTTGCCCCATACGGTTCTTTGGCGAGTTCCTGCAATAAGGCTTTTTCTTCTTCACTATTGGAACGAATACTCACCGCAGGCAAAGCAGGCAGGGCTTTCGCTTCTACAGGGGTTTCGGGCTTATTTTGAGTCGTATGAATAGGCGTACCCCCCTTTTTGGGGCTAGGGGTAAAAGGCATATTCGTGGGTGGATTCGTATGAATGGGCATCATCAAAAGTCTTTCTTTTTAGGAATTGGTTTTATTAAGCATTTAAATTTAAACGTTGTGAACTCGAAGGTTTTAGCTTAGCTTCCACAATGTCTTGCTTGCCTTCAGCTTTAGGTTCCTGCATGCTGGGTTCTTGGGTCGTTGGAATCACAGGTCCTGCTTCAGGCTTGAAGTTCGGCAATACGCCGTCGACGTTCGACGTTTTTTCGCTGGATTTTTCTTGTTCACCAGGTAAGGCATAAACCAGTGCATAACTTTTACCGTTAAGGTAGCATTTAGCGTAGCTTTGAACATCTTCAGGCGTGATGCTGTTGATGTACTGCTCATAACGAGCCAAGTAATCCACCGAATTCGTCAAGGCTTCGGTGCCAATGGCGAAACTGGAATCTTCCCCATGTTGTAAGAACATTTTATGCTGGTGAATAAGGGTCTCTTTGACATCCTTTAACTTTTGAGCATCAATCGGTGTATTGCCTAGCTGCGTGAGTTCTTGCATTAAGGCATTGGCTGCTTTTTGTTCATGCCCTTCAAAGCTGTGCATCATAAATAAAGACATGCCTGTCTTCTTCTGCACGCTCGACATCATGGAAACATCCATGGCAAGGTGCTGTTCTTCCACCAAATGGCGGTTCAAGGGGGCGAGTTCTCCGCCTATTAGATAGGCTTCCAAGATCTCTTGGGTGGCACGCCCTTTTTTATCGTTTTTAGCAGGACCTTCAAACCCTAGCAAGACCAAAGAAAGCCCACTTAATTTAGGATCCACATAGGTTTGTTCACGAATCTCATCAGGCTTCATGCTCCACTTTAAGCCAGCGTCGTTAATGGCGGCTGGGTTTGCCACTTGATGCCCAAACTCTTTGTTCATGAGCGGTAAGACATCCGCTGGATTAACGTTGCCTGAAAGCACGGTAATCATGTTGGTGGGGGTGTAGAATGTGTCAAAGAACCGCTTTAAATCAGAGGCTTTGGTGTCTAGCACATCGCTACGACTGCCCAACGTTTGGTAGGACACAGGGCGATCCAACATTAGTTCAAAGACTTTGTCCATCGCTCGCAGGCTTGAACTTTCAAGGCGTTCGCTCGCTTCATTCAAAACATTCTTGCGTTCTTGTTCGATGTTTTGGTCTTCATACACAGGATGCAAGACCTGTTCGGCGTGCAATTGCAACATACTGGGCAAATCTTCACGATTAAAATGTAGCTCGTGCTGAACTTCTTCGTCGCTGGTGCTGGCATTGAGCGAAACGCCGTAGGCTTCTATGTTTTCAACCCATTCATTCTTTTCGGGGAAGTTTTTCGTCGTTAGAAAATGGCAGTGTTCGTCGAGGTGAGCAATCCCCGATTGAAAGCCTGTTTCTTGGTATTGCGGACTTTTGTAAACCGAATTTTCATTGGTGGAACCTGTGCGAATAAAGGTACGCAAGCTCACCAAGTCGTCATGCCGACGTTCAAAGTAAATCTGATGCCCATTCTTCAACACGTAATGTTCAACCTTATTCCCATTGGGCAATTTAGTGGAAGACAGTTGCTGAATGCCCAACGCCTTGAGTTCATCTTTAGTTGCCACAGGGGGCATCGGTTGAGGCGTGACTGGAGGCACATTTTGGTCTACGGGAGGATCCAGCATCAAGCCTATTTCTTCTAAAGGCAAAAGTCCGTTGTCAGGCGAACGTTCAAAGCGAGTCAAACTGCCTGCATTTTGGGGCAATCCCTTAACAGAAGCAGCGTAATATGCTTGAAGCATGGGTGAAATGTTACTAGTCTGTGATGAAATCATAATAAAGCCTATACGAGTTTAAAAAATAGGAGCAAGCCCTTAACATAATGGCATAAACACAAAATCCGTTCAAATGATGCTAGATACTGTTACAATCTGTTTACCTAGAAATACTATTTGCACGACGTGGGCTTTTCAGTTACGATTACACAGAATACTGAAAAAAATGGAGATATTCTTTGAATGTTTAACGATCCTACTGAAATGAATGATGTCGGTGTGGTGCATTACCCCGATTTAGACAACCACGTCCGCATATTTGACACCACCTTAAGAGATGGCGAACAATCCGCAGGGGCGTCTCTACACGGTTATGAAAAACTACAAATTGCCAAAAACTTGGAAAAATTACAAGTCGATATTATTGAAGCTGGTTTTCCCGCTTCGTCTGAACAAGACTTTAATTCCGTGCGTGAAATTGCCGCCACCATTGAGTATTCCACGATCGCTGGTTTAGCCCGATGCAAACAGTCCGACATTCAAGCCGTGTGGGATGCTGTGAAAGTCGCCAAAAAACCACGCATCCATACCTTTATTGCAACATCTGATATTCACATTGAAGCCAAGTTCAACAAAACCCGTGAAGAAGTGCTGAACATGGCGGTTGAACACGTGCGTTTTGCCAAAAGTTTGTGCGAAGACATTGAGTTTAGTGCAGAAGATGCGGGGCGTACCGATCCCGAATATTTGTACGCTGTGCTAGAAGCCGTCATTAACGCTGGAGCCACAACAGTGAACATCCCTGATACCGTGGGCTATACCTTGCCGAATGAGTTTGGACGCTTGATTTACAACATTCGTCACCGAGTGCCGAATATTAGCCAAGCCGTCATTGCCACGCATTGCCATAATGACTTGGGTTTAGCGGTTGCCAATAGCTTGATGGGCGTAATGAACGGTGCCAGACAAGTCGAATGCACGATTAACGGCATTGGTGAGCGAGCAGGTAATGCGGCGATGGAAGAAATCGTGATGGGCTTGCATGTGCGTCGAGATGTGATGCAAGGCATTCATACGACGGTGAATCCGCTTTATTTTTATGAAACCAGTCGCATGGTAAGTGAAATGACGAGCATTGCGGTACAGCCCAACAAAGCCATTGTGGGACGCAACGCCTTTGCCCATGAAAGTGGCATCCACCAAGACGGCTTCTTGAAAAGTAGTCAAACCTATGAAATCATGGAACCAGAAATGGTGGGGGTTGCGGCGACTGATTTACCGTTAGGACCTCGTTCAGGGCGTGCTGCTTTGCGGATGCGTCTTAAGGCGTTGGGCTATGACTTAAATGGGGAGCAGTTGCAAGCCTTATTTCCCATTTTTAAGCGTGTGGCGGATGAAAAAAAGCGTGTCGAAAATGAGGATCTTCAAGCCATTCATGCGGAATGGTTGTCGCTTAAAATCTAAACGCTTTTTTCCTGTATTCATAATAATTGAGCCTATCATAAAACTAGCTAATTTTACTAGAACCTAAATAAAAACGATAATGCCCTCATTTGCTTTTTATAATTGAATAGTATAGCAAAAGATAGACAAAACGGTCTATTGCCTCTTCTTTGTCGCTACGATTTTTTGTTTGCTTATGTAGATCCGTCTACACCCCCTCACAAAAAATATAGGCTCCTAAAATAGCCTAACGTCTGCTTAATTCACAAAGTCGTCGTATTCTTTTTATGTTTGAGATATCCTATATGAAGAATAACTCCCCCAACATAGAAAGTTCACATTTTGACTACACTAGATCCCCCTTCCACCGATATTTTACAGATTTACCGAGAAATGCTCGCCTTCCCTCTTGATCCCTTTCAAGAAGAAGCCATTGAAATCATCCACAACGGCGATTCCGTCGTCGTTTGTGCACCCACAGGAGCAGGCAAAACCGTCATCGCCGAATTTGCTACGCTAAAAGCCCTCAACGACGGTAAAAAGCTCTTTTATACCACGCCACTTAAAGCCTTGTCCAACCAAAAATACCACGATCTCAAAGAACGCTTCGGCGAACAAAACGTGGGCTTGTTAACGGGTGATACATCCATTAACCGTGAAGGGCAAATCATCGTGATGACGACTGAAGTCTTCCGAAACATGCTTTACGGTTTGAATGAAGACAGCACATTAGTCGACAATCTCGGCTATGTCGTGCTGGATGAATGCCACTTTATGAATGATGCGGATCGTGGTACGGTGTGGGAAGAATCGATTATTCACTGCCCCCACCATGTCAAAATGATTGCGTTGTCCGCAACCGTGTCTAACGCCGAAGAACTCACCGCTTGGATGGATAAAATCCACCCACACGTTCGTTTGGTGTATAGCACTTTTAGACCTGTGCCGTTGCACTTTCACTACTTTACAGGGCGAGATGTCGTGCCGTTGTTTGAACAAGGCGAAGGGGGCAAGAAACGCCTCAATCACCGCCTCAAAGGCGAGCAAGTCATCCGTGGGGGAGCCGCTCGTGGCAAGGCGTTTACGCCGCTTTCCTTGATTGACGACATGGTTGCCAAAGACATGTTGCCAGCGATTTTCTTCACCTTTAGCCGTCGAGGTTGCGACACAGGCATGAAAGAACTTGCCAATGTGCCGTTGAATGCTCCTGAACAACGTAAGCAAGTGCATGCCTTTATTCAGTTTTTTAAGGACAATAGTACCCTTGAAATTACCCCTGAATTTGAAACAGGCTTGGTTAACGGCGTGGCGTGTCACCATGCAGGTTTATTGCCAGCCACCAAAATGCTAGTGGAACAGCTCTTTCAAAAGAACCTGCTGAAAGCCGTTTTCGCCACAGAAACGCTGGCCGCTGGCATCAATATGCCCGCTCGAAGTACGGTAATTACGGCGATTTCCAAACGCACGAATGAGGGGCATCGATTGCTGAACCCCAACGAATTCTTGCAGATGAGCGGTCGGGCTGGACGTCGGGGCATGGATACCGTGGGTCACGTCATAGCAGTACGTACGCCGTTTAACACAGCAACAGAAGTCGGCAAGCTCGCTTCGTCTGATGCGGATGCTTTGAATAGTCAATTCACGCCCACCTATAGTATGGTCTTGAACTTGCTTCAAAAGCACTCCTTAATTGTGGCGGAAACCATTGTCAACCGTAGCTTTGGTGCCTTTACTATGGACAGACGAGACAATCCGCTTTCCACTGAACTTGGCGAACGCAAAGAAATGCTCGATTTGGCACATAATTTCCCATGTGATTTTGGATTGGATCTCAAAGCTTTCTTGGAACAGCTTGAACTTCGTGAGACCATTTCTCGCTTAAATAAGCAGAAATCCACCATGAAAAAGCAGATTAAGAAGTTTGGTAATCAGCCTGAATTATTGGCGGAACTCAAGCGAATTGAAGACGAGTTATTTACGGTGATTAACCAAGTCGAAGAAGCCCCCTGTAGCAGTTGTAACGCCTTTAAATCGCACCGTCGTGCGAGTGAAAAGGTGGACAAAATTGAACGCCAAGTCAATCGTCTGACCGATCAAGTACAAGCGGAACGGGATGTTTACTGGCAAAGCTTCTTGAAGTTGTACAATCTTTTGCTTGAAGCGGGGTACTTGCAAAAAACCATGACCCCTGAAGGTGTCGAAGAAAATAAGCCCACGAGCCTTGGTTTGTTGACGGCAAACATCCGCACCGAAAACGAGCTATTTGTCGCCGAAGCCTTGCGTGAAGAGGTCTTTGACGATTTAGAATTCCACGAGTTGGCGGCGATTGCTTCTGCCATTGTGAATGATTCGACTCGTGAAAATGTGCAAACCTTTGTGCGAAGCTCAAAAGCGGTTGGCTCTTGCGTGAGGAAGCTCCAACGTATTGCGGACAAAGTCGTGCGTTTGCAACAGCATTATAAGGTGGAAGTGCCGTTGAACATCAACCCTGTCGCCAGTGGATTGGTGGAATTGTGGGCAAAGGGAGCGGATTGGAAGTCCGTGATGGAAGCCACGACGATGGATCAGGGTGATTTGGTAAGGAACTTGCGTCGTACGGCAGATATTCTACGTCAGTTTGCCAAGACACCGGGGATGCCTCCGAGTTTGTCGAACGTGGCAATGCAGGCTTTGATTGCGATTCATCGTGAGCCGATTAAGGAAGTGGAATTGCCCACGGAGTAGCTACGCCTCATGGATGAAACGTTTTACTGTGCCTTTTGTTTTCAGGCGAATAGCATTTTTGTGGATCCGAGTGGGGGGATGACGCAGTCGTATGTGGAAGACTGCCAAGTCTGTTGTCAACCCAACGTGCTGTTTATCGCATGGGATGACGATAACGAATGTTTTCAGGTCGACTCGCAACCTGAATCTTAAAGGCTTGCGGTCAAAGCAGGAGACCTCGATCTGCACATAAACAAAACACCCCCCACGATTCTTACGAGACGTGGGGGGGTGTTGTATAAAAAGGAAGTTAGGCGAAGGGCTATCTTTCCGGAGGGTCACCCCTCGAGTATTGTCGCTGCCT
>JBILSS010000176.1:0-3481 GCA_044371965.1 Vampirovibrionales bacterium | reverse complement strand
TTTTTTGTGAAGGCGTGTACACAGACGTACATAACAGAACAAAAAAATCGTAGCGACAACGAAGAGGCAATAGAACATTTTATATAGAAAATACTATAAATGTGCTTCTATGGCTTCATACCAACCGTCTTGAGCAGGTAATTTCGTCCACGTACAGAAGGCTTCAATCGCTTGGTGAATCAACATGCCCAAACCGTTTTGAACGATGGGGCATCCATGCGTGCGAGCAAGCTTCATTAAAACGGTTTCAGAAGGATTGTAAATCAAGTCCACCACATGAGCCTGTGGATTCAACGCTTCAATTTGTAGTAAAGACAAGGGCGTAGCGTTCACATCAGGGTGCATGCCTACAGGCGTGCAATTCACCAAAACATCCACCGAAGTGAGTCGTTCGTCGTTTAAGGCTTCAGGGTGAATAACCTCTAAAGTCGTTTGAGCATGAGCGTCTTGGATCCATTCAGCGAAAGCCGTTTTTAAGGCATCTGCTTTTTCAGGACTTCGCATCACCAGCGTGATGCGTTGAACAGGCGTCTTGCCTTCAAAGATCATCGCTGCCAAAACTGCCCGAGCCGATCCCCCACCGCCTAAGACCATCGCATGACCGTTAGCTAAGACTTCCTGCGTTTGCGGAGCCAAACTTTTGTAAAAGCCTGTGCTGTCGGTATTATGACCAATCAAGGTGATTTCTTGATCCACATCTACCCGAAAGACGGTATTCACAGCTCCCACCCGCTTGGCTGCAGGCGTTAAGGCGGGCAGTTTTTCATGCAATAACACTTTATAAGGAATGGTGACATTAAAGCCATGCACCCCACTCATCAACATCGACGCAATCGCCCCTTCTTCGAGTTGCTTGAGCGTATAATCAAAGCATTTGTACTCTCCCTTAAGTCCAGCCAGTTCGAGCAAGGTATGATGAATCAGTGGGCTGTAACTATGCCCCAGCGGATGCCCCAATAGCCCTAAGAAGTATCGAGAGGTCACACCCATATCCCTTTAACGTATTCAAAAAATGGTGGACAGTACTGGATTCGAACCAGCGACCACCACAATGTCAATGTGGTGCTCTACCAACTGAGCTAACTGTCCACAGCTCGTTCTTATCTCTTGTATTAAACGCTAAACATAGGCAGAATGCAAGCATCTCTAACGAGTTGCATACGCCTTCTTTTTCTTCGGCTGAAAAATCCCCCAAATGGGATGTTCCTGCCTAGGGGCGTTTGCTTCAGGCACCACGTTTTCAACATCCACCAGCACCACACGGTACACGGCATCTTGCGGGGTAATGCGGGGCAGAATCGACATGCCTGTAAGGACGTGTCCAAAAATGGCGTACTTGGCATCCAAAGCTCGTTGGGCGTCTAAGGTAATGTAAAATTGGCTAGACGCACTATTGAGTTCCTTGCTACGAGCCATCGCCACAATGCCTGCATCGCAATGAGAAAGCGTATTTTGTACCTCTAAGTCGATGTGTTCTGTGGAACCTCCACTGCCTGTATTGGTGGGGTCGCCCGTCTGAATCACAAATTCAGGCACCACCCGATGCCACCGCATGCCTTGCTCATTATAAAAACCTGATTGAATCAATTTTTCTATATGAGCCGTGGTTTTAGGGGCTTCTTTTTCGTAAAAGGCAAACACAATATCGCCTTTGGATGTTTCAATTCTAGCCCCTGCCTTGTAAGCATCCGCCACAAGGTTTAATCCACCTAAAAAGAGGCACACCGTTAAGAGAAAAGCACTTAATTGAAGGGTTTTATATTTTTGGGGCATGGGTTTCGCTCCACAGCACTAATATATTTAATGTAAGTCTGCACCAAAACAGACTATATAGTCTATAATACAAGTTAATGAACATTTCCACAAGTACATTTACCTGAAGGAAGCCTTCCACGATGTCCAAACACCTACCAGTCGCCTCCAATCCTAATGATATTACAGCCTTGTGCCAAGCCAACGTTTTAACACCTAAGGGCATTTTAAAAAACACCACGCTTCAAATGCAAAACGGCATGATTAAATCACTGGGGGCGGATTTGCCTGCCAACCACTTCGTGCGAAGTGAAGACATCCACACGGTGCAGTTGGGTGAAGATTACTTGATTACTCCTGCTTTCATTGATTTACAGATCAACGGAGCCTTTGGGGTGGATTTTTCCGCTGGTAACATTCCTGACATGCAAAAAGTGCTGGACACCCTGCCTCAATACGGCGTTACAGGCATTTTGCCTACGCTTGTGACCGCTCCCTTAATGGATATGGTGAGTGCCACCAATGCCATTGAAGAACTGATTCATTTTAACACCCGTGCCAATGGTGCCAAAGTCTTGGGGATTCACCTAGAAGGACCATTTTTGAATCCTGAAAAACGAGGCACTCACCCCAAAGAACATATTTTACCAATGGATATGGATGCCTTAAAGTTACTGCTTTCGCCCCATGTTAACATGATGACCTATGCTCCCGAATTCGACGAAAATTTTGAGATGCTGGATGTCCTTCGTGAAAAAGGCATACTCACCTTCGCTGGGCATAGTAAGGTGGAACGTGGACATTTAAGAGCCGCCATCAATCGGGGCTTAAAGGGTGTGACGCATCTATATAATGCCTTAGACACCTACACGCATCGTCACGTGGGGACAAGCCTTCATGCCTTGCTGGAAAAGGGCTTGTGGGCATCCCTTATTGCGGATGGCTACCATGTGCATCCTGAAGTGATTGAACTCACCTTGAAGATGAAAGGCATTGACAAGCTGGTTTTGGTGTCGGATGCCATGAGCTTAGCAGGCTTAAAACAAGGCGAAAAGGCTCGTTTTGCAGGCACGATTGTGCAGAACCGTGAAGGGCGTGCCATGAATACCGAAGGTAATTTGGCAGGTTCGACGCAGTTATTGCCTGATATGATTCGCAATCTGTTGAATTGGGAAATTTGTAGCTTGGAAGAAGCGTTTCAACTCGCCACGCAAAATCCTGCACATCTTTTGGGTGTGGATGATCACCGAGGTAGTTTGAAAGAAGGCTATATGGCGGATGTACTGTTGTGGCATCAACCGACGATGAAATTGCTCGCCACATGGATTGGTGGGGAACTACGTTGGAGCGACGAGCTGGTGTTTCGTCAAGCATCTCAAGGCATTGTCTTAAACCAAGAAGCACTTGAAATGAAAGGCTCTGCGTTGAATCCGTCTTCGCAGTACAAGGCTCATTTGACGCTGTAGAAGCCTATAGAAAGCTCTGTAAAAGTCTTTTTGTATTGTCCTTTCTCCCTCTGGGAGAAGGTTATAGCTATTTTTAGAAAAAGTAGGGATGCTTGACTCGTTGCAAGAGCAGGCGTCCAAGCACTAAATCCGAGCGGGTGAGCGAAAGCAAATCCTCGAATGCGGACGTCGTGCAAAGGGAATGATGCGAGGAGGTGGGTCAGCAACCTTCTTATTCACGAAGTGAATCTTCACCTTTAGGAAGGAGAGGTTGGGAGAGGAAA
>JBILSS010000175.1:0-3496 GCA_044371965.1 Vampirovibrionales bacterium | reverse complement strand
TTTAGAGTTTTCTGTACAGTAGGTTAGACGAGGAGCCTAGATTATTTTGTGAAGAAGTGTAGATAGACCTACATGACTGAACAAAATAATCGTAGCGACAAAGTATAAACACTGTACAGGAAATTATACACTTGGCTATAAAATGCGGAGAATATGCCAATGTTTATCCATGAACAACCCGAATGGCCACGCTTTACGTGGGATGAAAAGCAGTTAATGCCTGCGCTTCTGGCGTTTCGTCATGCCCAAGGCCGCCTATTGGGCAAGATGGAAAGCCTGTTTTCCAATGAAGGCAATGGTTTTCAGGAACAGGCCTTGCTGGAAACCCTGACACAAGATGTGATCAAGACGAGTGAGATCGAGGGCGAAAGCCTGTCCCGGCTACAGGTGCGCTCTTCCGTGGCACATCGTTTGGGGGTGGATATCGGCGGGCTGTTACCAGCGGATCGGCATGTGGACGGGATTGTCGAGCTGGTGCTGGATGCAACCCAACACTGGCAAAAGCCCTTGAGTGAAGAACGGCTGACAGGCTGGCACTCTGCTTTGTTTCCAACTGGACGTAGCGGCCTGTTGAGCATTCGCACAGGTGCGTGGCGGGATGATTCCCACGGCAGGATGCAGGTCGTTTCCGGCGCGTATGGCCGCGAAAAAGTGCATTATATCGCCCCGGAAGCCAGCCGCCTGCCCGCTGAAATGGCGGCGTTTCTGGCATGGGTGAATCAGGATGACGGCATGGATTTGGTGTTGAAGGCTGGCATTGCCCATTTCTGGTTTATCACCTTGCACCCGTTTGATGATGGCAACGGGCGGATTGCCCGTGCCATTACCGATTATTTTCTGGCAAAATCCGAGCAGACAGGCCGACGGTTTTACAGCCTGTCGAGCCAGATTCAGCAGGAACGGGCAGACTATTACCGGATATTGGAGGAATCGCAAAAGGCGACGCTGGACATCACGCCCTGGCTGACCTGGTATCTGGCTTGTCTTGGGCGGGCGTTGCAGGGTTCGGAAACCCTGTTGCAGCATGTTGTCGGCAAGGCCAGTGTCTGGCGGCAGATTGCGCCCTATCCGGTGAATGAACGGCAGCGCAAGGTGTTAAGCCTCTTGCTGGAAGGTTTTGAAGGTAAATTGACCACGGGCAAATGGGCGAAGCTGTGCAAATGTTCGCAGGATACCGCCGCCCGTGACGTGGCGGCTTTGGTGGAATGGGGTGTGCTAAAGAAAGGCGACGGTGGAGGCCGCAGCACCCATTACGAGCTTGGCAAGGGGGTTGTTTAAGAAGTTGTAAAACTAAAATAAAAAAGCTTATTACTTGAATCTGCCTGTTATCCCAAAATGATTTGACCGTTTTAAGACTATTCCCGTTATGAAGGACTCAATAATATGCTTTTCTTGATTTTTTCTGATTAGAACTGTTGGCAGTTTTAGGTCTCTTACGTTTAGGGCTTACACGTTTTTTTTCTAAATGAATAATTTTAGAAGGATCTAGGGAGGGATCATTCAAGGCAATTTTATAAATATCGAATGATATAAGAGACTTTAATAGCTTCTTTTCCTTGCTTGTTTTTAAGCAATGTAAAATAATTCAGGAGTCAATAATTTAACAGGCACACATTGAAAAGCACCAAAATCGTCTGTTACTGCGATTTTACACATTTCATATGTTTTTAAGCGGTCGGGGACATAAAGTAAATTGATCCCCTTTTTTCTAACCTGCTTTAAACACATCTCTTCTGTTTTACGTTCATCAGGAAAATTAGGGAAATCATGACATTCAAGTTCAAGTAGCCTCGTAAACTTTCTTTGTAAATTATCAGGATCGCTTCCCATTTTTTAGTTCCCTAATTATAGATTTTGAAAAGATGGATATCCTCAGAATCCTATCAAATTCAATAAAAGACGTCAAGACAATGAATACACCAATCAGCCTTTGCTTATTTTCGAAAAAGGGAGGGAGGCAAAATGGTAAACCTTTTGACTGTATTTTCCTTAGATGAGTAAACGTTACTTTTTGTCTCTCCATAGAAAGGCTAAAAACCTATATGTTAAAGGAGGTACTACGAATACTGAAAGTAACCAGCCTATGATTATGATTAGTATTAAGGTGATGATAGACATTGTTTAACAGTAATTCCCCCCTTTCGCAGAGCTTTCTATAATAGTTGACATGGGACAAAACGAACATAGCTTGATTCTCATCTTCAATACTCAACCCTCTTTCTTTTAAAAGTTGTAGTTGTTGAAGATAAGTCAACGGCGGTTTATGAAATGTGGTTTTATTCCCCATGTTATTGTCCTTAAAACAAAGGAACCTCCCCGTTTGAGGAGCCGAAGCCTAGCCTTGGGAGGTCTTATCAATTTCATTATTAACGATTTCACCCTATTTGTCAAGACTACGGACTGAACTCCTATGCCTCGTGGATGCCTTGCATCAAGAGCGTGGCTCGCAGGCGTTCTATTTGAGCTTCAATCGAATAGTAGCCATGCGTTAAATTGCCTCGACGTTGGGCTTGCTTGCCTTCCACTGTTTTCGCCCCCGTCGATTTTCCCCCGTGAAAACGACAGCGACCGTTCTTCATCGCAGGTTGGACACAAGGCAAACCGCTTCTTTTACTGGTGGCTCCACATTGCTTAAAGGGGTGAAGTGTTTGGACAAGGGGTAGATCTTCATGTTTTCGCATGGACTCCCCCTCCCCCGATGTTACCAATCATCGCATGCCCGTGATTTTCCACGTTGAAATGTTGGACTTGAATCACTTGCTTGCCCTGATTGCGATACTTTACCAAGCTTTCGTTTAATTAGGTATAAGCAAAAGGCTAGTTCGCTAGCCTTTTGTGCGTCTTGCAGAAACGGTTGTTTCGGCTAGACTAAAAGGTATGAAAATGCCTCCACGCTCCACCAGCGAAACCTATTTATACAAAGTCACCCAAGCCAAAACCCCCGATGCCCTTAACATTGCGTGGTGCTACCCTGCCAGCTACGCTATTTCTATGGCAAGCTTAGGCTATTTGATGCTGTTTGCTCGCTTAGACCAACACCCTGAAACATCCCCCCAACGCTTCACCACTGAAGATTACGGCAAAACCGCCCACCTCAAACAGGCGGATGTTATCGGGTTTTCCTTTTCCTTTGAACTCGATATTTTAGAGATTCTACGGTGCTTTCAAGCCGAAGGCTTCCCGTTGCGTAGTGAAAATCGTGGAGAAGACTTTCCGCTGGTTTTTGCAGGCGGACCCGTGCCTTCCACCAATCCCGAACCCTACGCCCCCTTTTTGGATTTTTTCTTGATTGGCGATGGTGAAGAACTGCTTTTAAAAGCCATGCTCCACTTAAAGACGCATCGGCACTTACCCAAGCGTGAACGCTTGAAACGCTTGGCTCAAGACGTTGAAGGCGTGTATGTGCCATGCTTTTATGATGTGAGCTACTGCGAAAAAGACGAGTCGGGTCACGCCCCCCTTTTAAGCATGACGCCTACTGAAGCAGGCATCCCCC
>JBILSS010000174.1:0-3503 GCA_044371965.1 Vampirovibrionales bacterium | reverse complement strand
CGTTCGGCGTCTTTGAGCTTGAGGCTGGTTTCAATGTCCTGCACCACAGGACGAGGGGCGGTTGCCGTAAAGGCATGGATCGCCAAATGCGGAAAGGCATCCCGCAAGCCCCCGAGCTTTTGATAATCGGGTCGAAACTGATGCCCCCACTGGCTGATGCAATGGGCTTCATCAATAGCGATATAGGCAAGCCTGCCATGGGCTTGAAGGGCATCTAAAAATTGGGGATTCGCCATTTTTTCAGGCGACACATAGAGCAATTGTAAATCGCCGTTTTGGTAGCGTTGAAAGATGTCTCGCCGTTCTTCGGGCGATTGCGACGAGTTGAGGCATCCCACACTAAAGCCTTTGCTTTTGGCTTGTTGGACTTGATCTTCCATTAAGGAAATCAGGGGACTAATAATTAGGGCGGTGCTTTTTGGGAAAAAGAGGATCGGCAGTTGATAGCATAAGGATTTGCCTCCGCCCGTAGGAAAAAGCGTGATGCTGTCTTGAGCGGTCAAGACGGCTTCGATGCTTTCGAGTTGCAAGGCACGAAAATCGTCAAAGCCCCAGTACTGCTTCAGTGCGTCGAGTAAATCCGTACGACTAACGGTTATGGGCGAGGGGTTTGCTTGTTCAATGTCTTCGAGTAATGCCGTCAAGGGGAAAAGGTGTCCTATCTGAATGATTGATTCTAGTTTATCATAAGCATTGCTTATAGTGTTTTTAGATAAAAAATGTTGATTTTTAGTTCGTTACAAAAGCAGGCGTCCAAGCACTAAATCCGAGCGGGTGAGCGCACTGCGAATCCCCGAGCGATTTTGCGGACGTCGTGCAAAGGAATGATGCGACGAGGTGGGTCAAAAGGGGGAGGATTTTCAAGGAGGGGGAAATGAGGGAGGAGAAACGCAATACGTCCTCCCGTCCCCCTCCTTGAACCGCCTTTGGGGGTTTGGGGAGTCTTTGGCGGCACAAAGACCCCCAAGCACCAGCGTTAAACGAAGATAGAAATCCAAAAAATGATGAGCCTTAAAACATCACTTGCTAAACATAAAACACTATAGAAGACCCAAAAATAAGCGATTGATAAAATCTCCAAAGTATGCTAGGATGTGTGAGTATCTGTTTTATTTCTACTAAGCAATGGGGAGACTTCATCGTGGCGATGTATAAAAAACTCTTGCCTTTAGTAAATCGTTTTGTTTATTTGAGACAAGGCTATTTCAATCGGTATTATGAAGGCAAGCTCTTAGAAGTTACCCCTGACACGCTCACCATTCAAGCCTATGACGATCAAGGTCGCCCAGAAGCGGAATGGGTGATTACCCTGTCAACCGTCACCGAGTTCATGGTGGGTGATCGTGACTTAGACGAGCTGAACATCAAAGTCTGCTTGGCGAAAACAGTCGAACAAGCCGAACTCAACGATTCTGCCGAAGCCTATGCGTCGTTTGAGCGGATGAAGCAATCGGTCGCTTCTAAGACAGGAAACCTTGACGGTTTTTAAAAAAGCTACAGAAGAAGTTCATTCGGCGAACCTTCTTTAAAAGGAATCCTTATGTTTTCATTTAGCACACTCACCCAATCCCATGTATATATTATTGCCGAAGCAGGGGTAAATCACGACGGTTCGCTTGAAAAGGCGTATGCCTTGGTGGATGCCGCCCTTTACGCCCAAGCCAATGCGGTGAAGTTTCAACTCTTTAACCCTTATGCGTTAACGACACGTTTCGCCCAAAAAGCAGACTATCAACAAATAAATGATGCCCTTGCTTCGACAGATGAATCACAACAATCCATGCTAGAACGCTTGCTCTTAGATGTGGAAAGCCTCCAAAAGGTAAGAGCCTATGCCCAAAGTAAAGGCATCGATTTCCTCTGTTCGCCCTTTGATGATGAAAGTGCCGATGCCTTGGTTGAACGCTTTGAATTGCCCTTTGTCAAACTAGGCAGTGGGGAATTGACGAACTTTCCGTTGTTGAAACGCTTGGCACTGAAAGGTATTCCGCTCTTGCTTTCTACAGGCATGGCAAACCTTAAAGATGTGCAACGCACCCATGAATTTCTCGCCCCCTTTTACGGCTTTCGCTTTAGCGATGCCGTAGCGTTCATGCACTGTACCAGTCAATACCCCGCCCCACCAGAAACGCTTAACTTAAAAGCCTTGCGTACCTTGCAAAACGCCTTTTTGGGTCATGTGATTGGTTATTCGGATCATTCCCTTTCCGTCACCCAAGTGCCAGCCACCGCCGTTGGTTTGGGTGCGAAACTCTATGAAAAGCATTTAACGCTTGATGCGTCTTCTTCCGCAGGGCCTGATCACCATGCGTCTTTAGAACCTGATGATTTCAAACGCTTGGTGGAAACCATTCGTTATGCCGAATTGACTTTAGGCAACGGCATTAAAGAAGCCCATGCCTGCGAGCGAAACACGACTGAAGTGGCTCGTAAGAGCTTGGTTTTGACCCTAGATTTGCCTGTGGGTACTGTACTTGAAGAAGCTCACTTGACGACCAAGCGTCCTGCCACAGGGCTTTGTGCGTCTCGTTATTATGATGTCTTAGGCAAACGCATTAAATATGACGTGAAGGCAGACACTGTATTAAATGCGGATGCGTTAGAAGAGGCTCCCTAATGCCGACGTATGGCTTTATTTGTACCAATATGTCGTGTTTAAACAGCTTTACGGTGCATCGTTCAGCGAGTGAAAGTCATTTAATCACCTTCTGTCCAAAATGTGAATCGATTGCAGAGCGAGACGGCAATGATTACAAGCGGATACGCCTCAAGCGTGTGCGAGCCACTTTGCCTCAAGAAGCGTTTGAAGCAAGTCCCGAAAGTCCTGATCATGTGCATGGGGATGGGTGTTCGTGTGCCTTAAATAAGGATTGGCACGCTTATGTCAAGGCTCGTTTGGCGGAAGATGCACACGCCGAAGACGCAAATTGAAAATGGCTTGACGCAGGACTTTTTTTAAGTAATACTTAAGGGTGTAGTCTATTGGTTTGTAACGCTTTAATTTTGGAGTCTTTATATTATGGGTTTAAAAGCAAAACGCAAAATTACGCTCGCCTGTAATGATTGCCAAGAACGCAATTACCAAACGGTTAAAAATCAGCAGGTGCATCGTGAACGCTTGGAAATGAATAAGTTCTGCCCCAAATGTCGTTCGCACACCTTGCACAAAGAAACGAAGTAACGCTTCATCGTATTTAAAATGCGTCCCTAGTTCAGTTGGTAGAACGTCGGTCTCCAAAGCCGAATGTCGTGGGTTCAAGTCCTACGGGGCGCGTTTTCTCTTTTTAACAGAAGCCCCTTCCTTATTGCGAAAGGGGCTTTTCTTATACCATTTTATCTATGAAAACACTCTATGTAGCCAAGTTTAGAGTTTTCTGTACAGTAGGCTATTCTAGGAGCCTAGACTCGCAGATGTGTGAAGTGTACAAAGACGTACATAAGCACATCGAGAATCGTAGCGACAACGAAGAGACACTGTACAGAAAATTATAAACTTGGCTATA
>JBILSS010000056.1:0-11986 GCA_044371965.1 Vampirovibrionales bacterium | reverse complement strand
CTCTTCCATACGGTGTAGGATCCAGTCTTTAACACTGGGTTGTTTTAGCTCATAGCCTTGTTCTTTTTCCCAATCGTCCACTAATTTAGATTGCACTTTTAAAAACTGGGCTTCTACTTGATTTAAGTCATCTCGTTGAATGAGAAGATAGATTTCACTTAAAGCGAGTTCATACTCTTCAGCGGATTCGATGAGTCTAATGAGGGGTGTTTGATTTTTCATATTTTACGTTCTCCACGTTAATTTTGTCATAGGCTTTGTGCGTGCCAAACCATACAATAAAAACGATTTTGTAAGTGTATTCAATGTCTACGACTAAGCGGTACTGATTGCCTTTGATGTTAAAGACGGCTCTTTTATTGTTGATAATAGAAACCGAATTAAAGGAACGTTTTACGTCTTGAGAAGAAGTCCAGTCGGCTTGTTTGACGTCATGTTCCCAAGCAGCAAGAGCAATGGACGCTTCGGGGAAGGTTTCTTCCATTTCTTTTAAGTGCTTTTTTGAAATAAGACGCATACAGTTATCCAGCTAAATTGTATTGTTATTAGTATAACATATTTATAAAAGCTTGTAAAGTTCCCAAATATAAAATGCAACTTAATTTGAATTATTCTTGAAAATAAAAAGGGCTATAAGCATGGCTTTTTGATGTATACTTTAGGATATGCACACCTAGTAAAATCAAGAGATGTAATTATGAACGCCGTTGATATTCTACACCTGTCGAAACAATACGATCCGAAAAGCCCGCTGGTTTTGAATGATTTGAGCCTGCATATCCCACAAGGGCAGTTTGTCGCCATTATGGGTGCCAGCGGATGCGGTAAATCCACTCTACTCAACCTAATCGGTGCTATGGATACCCCCACCACAGGCGAAATCATCGTGGAAGGCAAGGCGTTACCCTTTTTGAGCGAAAGCGAAAAAGCCGAGTTTCGCCGAGAAAGCGTCGGCTATGTGTTTCAGTTTTTCAATTTATTACCGACGCTCACCGTTGCCGAAAACGTACAGTTACCGCTGGATCTAAACGGCGTTCGCCCCAAAGAAGCCAAAGAACGTGTCTTGGACGCCCTAAAAAGTGTTGGCATTGAAGACTTGGCGTCACAATTTCCGTCCCAACTTTCAGGCGGACAAATGCAACGGGTCGCCATTGCCAGAGCCACCGTGCATCAGCCCCCCCTCATCTTGGCGGACGAACCCACGGGCAACCTCGACAGCCAAAACGGCTCGCAAGTGTTGGACGTCTTGATGCAACGATGCCGTCAACTCGGAGCCACCATCGTGATGGTCACACACAGCGAAGACGCGGCTCGCTTGGCGGATCGCATCATCCGCATGAAGGACGGAGCAATCGTCGAAGACGTGGTCTTACGATCGCATGAAGCAAGGGTACATGTGTAATGAGCGAGGCATTTTCGCAAGGGCATTCGTCCCCAAAAACGACCAAGCGTCCGATTTCGTTTCGCATGCTCGGCTTAGGCGTGGCGAGCTTTTTGCGTTTGCTGGGCTTGTTTTCGTGGCATTACTACAAAAAAAGCATTTGGAAGGGCGGGCTTGCCGTTTTAGGCATCGCTTTAGGCGTTGCCGTCTTATTTAGCATGAATGCGGCGACGTTTTCCGCCTTTGATCAATTCAAGCAGGGCGTCAATCAAATCGCTGGCACCACGACCTTTGAAGTGAAAAGCGAAAACGCCCCCTTGATGAAAGAAGGCGTCTTGCGTGCGATTTACGATACGTTGGAAGCCTCCCCAAACACCCATTACACGGATGTTCACCCTGTTTTGGAACTACCTGCTTTATTGGTCAAACGCAACGAAAAAGGGGCGTTGGCGTCTACAGGGCAGGTCTTGAACGTGCTAGGCGTGGACACCTTTAATGATGCATCCCACCGCCAAATCGATTGGTTGGAAGAGCCTGTTTTCACAGGGCTAAATAGTCCCTTGCAAGCAGGCAGTATCGCCATTTCGGATGCCTTGGCTCAACAATACGGCTTGCATCGGGGCAGTGGCTTTCAAGTGCTTTTGCAAGAACGGCTCGTTACGCTTAACGTCATCGGGATTTTCAAGGTATCGGGACGCAATCAAGCCTTACGCAACGTGGGTTTTACCGATATTAGCGTCCTGCAGGACGTGAGCCATACGGCAGGCTTGTTGAGTCGCATCGAACTGGATTTCAGCACTTTGAAAGATGAGGAGCAGAACCGCCTCAAATCCAAGCTAGACGCCGTCATCCCCAAAGATTTAAAGATCCGCACGCCTGAAGAACGCAGTGCCAACTTGGGAGAAATGGTCAAAGCCTACCAAGTCAACCTTATGGCGTTGAGCTTTATTACCTTGATTGTCGCCGCCTTTCTCATCTACAACACCTTGAGCATGGCGGTTTTGCAGCG
Source organism: Vampirovibrionales bacterium (assembly GCA_044371965.1). Lineage (GTDB taxonomy): Bacteria > Cyanobacteriota > Vampirovibrionia > Vampirovibrionales > JAJTHC01 > JAJTHC01. Next base: position 9,596 of record JBILSS010000056.1, on the reverse strand, counting down.
TCGGCAAGAAATTGGCACCTACCGTTTGCTTGGCTTAAGTGCTAAGACTTTGTCGATATTCATCCAGCTAGAAGCCCTATGCCTAGGGCTTGTGGGGAGTTTATTCGGACTTTTGCTAGGAAGCCAAGTCTTGCCGATTGTGGGGCAGGCGGTCTCTCAAACCCTGCAAAATGTGTATACAGGGCAAGCGACGACCAGCTTTAGCCCGCCTGATTGGTTGCCGTTGACGTGCGTGTTCATTGGCTTGTTTACCTCCTTTATTGGGGCGTATTTTCCTGTGCAGGAAGCGTTACAGATTGAGCCTGTTGATTGCATTCGTCCGCTCACGGAAACGTCCAACCAAGCAGGACGCCGTGCCAAGCTCGCCAAAATCGGAGCCGTGTTGCTCGTGATGGCGTTGGGCTTTTCGCTTTTGCCACCCCTCTATCACTTGCCGATCGGGGGGTATATCGCCGCTTTTTGCATCTTGGCAGGAGGCACGCTGTTGACGCCAAGCCTCTTAAGCCAGCTTTTATGGGGATTGCAACGTTTGTCTGCTCAAGTGCATTTGCCGATTTGGGCAAGGCTCGGGATTTCGTTGCTACAAGGGGGTATGCACCGATCGGCTGTCGCTGTCGCTAGTCTTATGGTCGCATTGGCGTTGAGCATCAGCCTAACCACGCTCATTGGGAGCTTTCGTCATAGTGTGGAAGACTGGATTCACCAAAGCCTGCGAGCCGATATTTTCATTCAACCGCAAAGTGCCACCACCAATCGTAGCGTGGGTTTGTTGTCCTTTCAAACGGTGGATGCCTTGAGTCGCGATCCAGCGATTCTTTCGGCGGATCCCTTTCTCGAACAAGCCTTTGCTTATAACGGGCAACCCTTTTACCTCGGGGCCGCCAACCTTGATACCTTTGCCAAGCACGCCAGTTTGACCTTTACGCATGGGGAATCTTCCGCCACAGTTTTGAAGCGAACGCTTGCTGAAAGTCGCCCTGTGGTGCTGGATCGAAAAGAGCCGTTTCCCACCATTATTAGTGAGCCGTTTTCCACCAAGCACCAGCTCAAAAAAGGCGATACCTTTTCGCTTAATATGCCCAAAGGCGTGCTGAATTTGAAGGTAGAAGGCGTCTATTATGATTATGCGTCGAGCCTTGGTTATGCCATTATTCACCGTGGGGTGTATAAGGCGTTTGGGGGGACGCAAGCCGAAGCATCAACCAGTTTAGCCTTGTATTTAAAGCCGAATGAAGACCCTGAAACGGTGATACAACGGCTTGAAAAAGAAGTGCCTCAAGGGGTGATTTTGGCGATGCGTTCCAACAAAGCCTTGCGAGAAGAGGTTTTAGGCATTTTCGACAAGACCTTTGCGATTACCTATTTAATGCAAGGGGTCGCCTTGTTGATTTCGATTTTGACGGTTTTACATGCATTGACGGCTCTGATTTTGGACGGCAAACGGATCTATGCGACGCTGGATTACTTGGGCATGACGCAAGCGATGCGTCTGCGTTTAGTGATGAATCAGGGTGTTTTGTTGTCGATACTGGGTTATGGCACGGCGTTTATTTTTGGTATGATGCTGGCGAGTGTCTTGATTTACGTACTTAACGCCCAATCCTTCGGCTGGAGCGTCCCATTGCAAACGCCATGGGCGTTTTTAGGTACGAATATTCTGTGGGTCTTGGGGGCTGGCGTTTTAGCCAGCGTCGTGCCGATGTGGTTTCTACGCCAGCAGGTATCCACTTCAGCGTTACGGTATGAGTAATCATCATACGTTTAAATGGTATAAAAAATCATTATAGCCAAGCCTACTGCACAGAAAACGCTAAACACGGCTATACATATCTTCAAAACGCACAATGTCGTCTTCTTCTAAGTAGGTTCCCGACTGCACCTCGATGATTTCCAAGGGGATTTTACCAGGATTTTCTAAACGATGCTTCGTGCCAATGGGAATATACGTCGATTCATCCTGACTCAACAAGAACTCCTTGTCTCCATTGGTGACCAACGCCGTGCCTTTCACGACCACCCAATGTTCCGCACGGTGATGGTGCATTTGAAGCGACAACTTCTGCTGAGGGTTCACGATAATACGCTTCGCTTTAAAGCCTGTGGCTTCCACGATCGTTTCATAGCTCCCCCACGGACGAAACACCTGCACATGTTCCAAACGCTCATTACGATGCTGGGCTTTCAAGGCATCCACCAAGTGCTTCACCGATTCCGCCTTACGACGATCCGCCACAAGCACCGCATCTTTCGTTTGCACGACCAAGATATGCTCCACATCACAGAGCGTCACCAACGCCGTTTGACTTAAGACCATGGCATCCTTGACGTTGTGCAGAATGACATCGCCTTTGGTGGCGTTGCCCTGCTCGTCTTGAGGGGAAAGCTCCCATAAGGCTCCCCAATTACCGACGTCGCTCCAGCCTGCGTCAAGGGGGACGACGACTGCCTTATGGGTTTTTTCCATAATGGCGTAATCAATCGAAATGCTCGGGCATTTGGCGAAACTTTCTTCGTTCAAACGAATAAAGTCTAAATCTTTGCATCCTTGTAAAAGGGCTTGTCGAGCGTATTTTAAGACTTCGGGGCAGTAGCGTTCCGCCTCTTCTAAAAGCGTCGTGGCTTTGACGAGGAACATCCCCGAATTCCAGAAGTAGTTCCCTGCGTCAATAAATTGTTGAGCCGTGGCTTCATCAGGCTTTTCTTTAAAGCCTTGCACTTTTAAGCCTTTTTCCGCTTCATGCGAAAGGGCTTCGCCTGCTTGAATATAGCCGTAGCCTGTGGCAGGATGCGTCGGCACAATCCCAAAGGTAACGACCTTGCCTTCTTCAGCGTGACGGGCGGCGTGTGCCATGGCGTGACGCAAGGCTTGCGTATCTTGAATGTGGTGGTCCGACGGTAAAATAAGAAGGCTGGCTTCTTTCGTCTGTGGGTTAGATGCCGCAATTAAGGCAGCGACCACAATGGCGGGGGCGGTATTGCGTCCACAAGGTTCCAAAATAATTTTGCTTTGTGGCAAGTTCATGGCGTGAATTTGTTCCGCGACTCGGAAACGATGCCCTTGATTGGCAATCACAATAGGCGTTTCAAGTCCTGACAAAGGCAGGCGTAATAAGGTTTCTTGAAAAAGACTATGTTCTTCAAGCAACGACAAAAACTGCTTGGGCATGCCTTCACGAGACAAGGGCCATAGGCGTGTACCACTTCCACCAGAGAGAATAACAGGGATTAACATGATATTTCCTTATGTTTTAGAAATCTTAATTGAGGGACGTTTCTTAACTATACCAAAAAAATAAAAATCAAAAACATTTGAATCCTATTTTGAAGATGCTAAAATAAATAAACAAATAAATAAGAGAAAGAATCGTTTAATTATGCCCAAGCCTAACGTCAGTTTTGAGTTTTTCCCCCCCAACACCCCTGAAGCGAATGAAAAATTGTGGGAAAGCATTCAAAAACTAGCCCCCCTTAACCCCGATTTTGTCAGCGTCACTTACGGAGCAGGCGGTTCCACCCGTGAACGCACCCACGACACTGTGGCAAAGATCTTGCATGAAACGACGCTTAAACCTGCGGCTCACTTGACTTGCGTCGGTTCTAGTAAAGCCGATATTCACGCCATTTTAGAACGCTATAAAGCCTTAGGCGTGTCGCAGATCGTCGCTTTACGAGGCGATATCCCTAAAGATCAATCCCCCCAAGAAGCACTCAAGGACTATCAATACGCCAGCGATTTAATTGCCGACATCCATGCGGTGGGAGGCTTTGAGGTTTCCGTGGCGGGCTACCCAGAAGGGCATCCTGAAGCGGTGGATTTGTCTGTGGATATTGACTTTTTAAAGGCAAAAGTGGACTTGGGCGTGCGTTCCATTATGACGCAATTTTTCTTTGAAGCAGAGACTTTCTTGCGATTTCGGGATCTGTGTCACGCAAAGGGGATTACCGTGCCGATTTTACCAGGCATTTTGCCGATTAGTAATGTTCAGCAAACGCTGAAGTTTGCGAAAATGTGTGGGGCAAACTTGCCTCAACGTTTGGTGGATCTGTTTGACGGCTTGGATGAAGACCCCGACACCCGACGTCTGATTGCCAGTAGCGAAGCCATTAAATTGTGCGAAGGCTTGCAAAAGGAAGGGATTGAACACTTCCATTTTTACACGTTGAATCGTAGCGATTTGGTCTATGGCATTTGCCATGCGCTAGGGGTGCGTCCTTAATACCAATTAAACGATTAAATAGCGTAAAAATTCTCTGTAGGGGTGCGATTTATCGCACCCTTTGCACCCTTATAAGGCGGGCGTGATAAATCACACCCCTACATTTAACACGCTATTCAATCGTTTAAATGGTATAAGAGACCTATAGGAACAAAAGTCAACTTATCTACTTGACTTTTTCCCGCTTTTTGTCATACTGAAAATATGAATTACATTGTTTCTTTTTCTAAGCTTTCACTTAAGCAGATTGACAAAGCTCCTAAACATATACGTGAAGTCATTAAGACATGGGCAGATACGGTTGAACACTTTGGACTGCCCTATGCTCGACTGTTTAAAGGCTATCACGATGAACCCTTAAAAGGTCAACGCAAGAAACAGCGTTCCGTACGACTAAATAAGCAATGGCGTTTGATCTATAGTGAAAATGAAAGCACACAAGAAATTGAAATTTATATTTTGGAGGTAACCCCACATGACTACCGAATCCGTTAAATGGCACGACACATCTTTATACGCTGAAATGCAAGAAGAATCACAATTAGGATTGGCGATTCGTAGCTGGCGTAAATGTCAGGACTTGACACAAACAGAAGTGGCGAAACATTTAGGCATTAGTAAACAGTTACTTTCTCGATACGAGAAAGGCGTACAATTGCCAAGTCTTCAAAAGACTTTAGAAATGGCAAAAATACTTGAAGCACCCGTTGCCTTATGGCTTAAATATCGTTTAGATGACGAAATAAAACAATTGGCAGAACCGAGTATTGAAATTAAGGTTAACCTAAAAGCCTGTTAATCTTTGTTTACAACGGTTTTAATAAACATGTGCCTGATGCGACTCGAACGCATGACCTTTGGCTTCGGCAACGAGATGCTCATAACCCTTACGACCCATTAAGGCGTGGGTGTACTGCTTACCTAACTCGACACCTGGCTGATCAAAGGGATCAATATTAAGCAGGCTACCAGCAATCGCTGTTTGCACTTCAAAGAAGTACAAGAGCTGGGCAAAGTGATAGGCATCAATTTTCGGTAAACGCACCGTCGCATTCGGACGCTGGTTACGAGTCAAGCTCGAACGGGTGGCGATGAATTCGGCGGTCAACAGTTCGTGGAAGCCTTTGTTTGCCATGTAAGAAAGAGCAGACACTTCAGGCAAGCTATTGGGAATGACGGTGTTATTGTCAGGCGTTTCCACTTCAATAAAGGTAAAGACCTTGTCAAATGGGCCTTCATTGTAAAGCTGGACTTGGCTATGTTGATCCGTCGCACCGACTGCTTTCAACGGCGTAGGCCCAACGTTGATCGTTTCGCCTGTTTTGGACGTCGCTTTGCCTAAGGATTCTGCCCATAACTGCACATACCAATCGGCGACAAAGGCAAGGCGTGTGCTATAGGGCATTAATACAGAAATCGGTTTGCCTGCCTTGTAGTTCAAAACTTGGAACAACGCATTTTGAGCCGCTGGATTTTCTTGGGGATTCGTGTTCGACAAGACGGCTTCCAAATCTTGCAAGCCACGTTGGAATTCAGCGACATCTAGCCCACAAATTGCCGCAGGGAGCAGTCCCACCGCAGAAAAAATGGAAAAGCGTCCGCCCACATCGTCAGGCACTTCAAAGCTGGTGACGTGGAGTCTGTCAGCCAGTTCACGCAGAATACCTGTTTGCTTGTCTGTGGTAAAGACCAAGTGCTTACGCAAGTTTTGCTCAGGATTTTCAAGGGTTTGATCGAACTTGTCTTTAAAGAACATAAAGGCGGACATGGTTTCAGCCGTGGTGCCTGATTTTGAAATCACGTTGACTAGCGTGCGTTTTAAATCCACGACATCGCAAAGCCCTTGAATGACATCAGCATCGACGTTGTCGACAAAGTGAAAGCGAGGGTAGCCGCCACGTTGTTCGTTACTTAAATTGTTCCAGTAAGGGTGCAATAAGGCTTTCAATAGAGCAATTCCACCGAGTGAGGAACCTCCAATACCCAAAACAATGAGGTCGTCGTACTTGCCTTTGGCGGATTCTGCGTAAGATTTTAAGGCATACGCCAAATCTTGATGCTTACCAAGATTCAGCCATTTCGTCCATGCCCCTTCGGTGTTGCGACTTTCGTACAAGTCACGAATGGCGGATTCAAGGGCATCACGGTGATTTTGGACTTCAGCGTCTAAGTTTAAGCCGTGGGTGGATCCTACTTGTTGGGTGGACAAATTGGTGAAATCAAAGGTAAGCATAAAACGTCTCCTTAAATGACTAAAACACTATAGATTTATTATACCCTAAATATCTAAATAATTGTTTTTTTGTGAGACATTGCTTGTGAGAAAATATCTATAGAAGGCTCTGCAAAAGTCCTGTTCCCTCTCCTTGAGGAGAGGGCTAGGGAGAGGGGGGGATGTCTAAAACCCAGTGTTTATATCTACTCCCCACCCCAACCCTCCCCTTAAAGGGGAGGGAGTAAGATGCCTTTTAGACTTTTGCAGAGCTTTCTATAGAAAGCTTCCAATAAAAAGCCTGTAATGAAAGCTCATTACAGGGGGACATAGGCATATAGAGGAGAGGGAGAGGTAAAATCTGAAACATGGGGTGAAGCAAATGCTTCGTGGTGTTTAAAGCGGGGTGAGCGGTTTAGGCATGATCAAGCGTCCGATTCGTTTAAAGTCATCGTAAGCTTGATTTTCGATGAGGGTACAGAACCTTCGGTGTGAGAAGGTCTGTACAAATGTAAACACAATGATATTAGGTGGCGTACCTAGTGCGACGTGTTTACATAAAATCGGTGGTGGAATCTGAACTGGAAAAAATAAGAAAAGGGGAACGATAGGTTCGTAAGTTAGGGTTGGGGAAGGAAGTGAAGGAAGCAAAAGAAGTGAAGGAAGTGAAGGAAGGAGAAGGAAATTTTGGGGTTGGAGGGTTTTGAAGATTTCGGGGTTGTGAGTCTCTTCACTTTAATAAAGTCTTTAGAATGGGAAAAATTGTTAGCTTGTTACAAAGCTTAACAGATTATTAAGATCGTGCATTTTAAGCACTATGAAATCGCTTGAAAAGTTGTCATACTGAAGAAGAGTGGCTCCTTGAAAATTGAAGAAATAACGTCATCCTGAACGCATGTGAAGGATCTCCCAAGACAAGGGAGGAGATGTTTCGTGGCACTCAACATGACGTTTTCTTAGAGTTTCATGTGTCAGTCATAAAGGTTTCATGTGTCAGAACAAAGGGTTTCGTGTGTCAAGAAAGAGGGTTTTGTGTGTCAGAAAACAGGGTTTCGTGTGTCAAGAAAGAGGGTTTCGTGTGTCAGGAAAGAGGGTTTTGTGTGTCAGAAAACAGGGTTTCGTGTGTCTAAAAGTCCGTCTCTCCCTCCAAAAAAGGAGGACTTTTTAGTTTGATGTGACCTCTGCCGAAGAAGAAACATCACACGTTTTTAACACCTAAGGGGACGCTGCCATGCCCTTTGATTTCAAGCTGTTTACCCTATTCTTAGGCACTTTAAGCTTCATTGGCCTATTGTTTCCTGTGGAAAGCGTGGCTTTAAGTAAGACGCCTCAAACTGAATGGTGGCAAGGGTCTTCTGCCTCTGCGATGCTCCCCCCAACGCCGTCGCCGTCGCCAAAACAGCGTGTTTACTTGCAAAAACTTGAATATTCGGCTCCAAAGCCGTATAACATGGCGTACAATTTTTTCACCCTGCCGACGCCTAAAACCCTTGCGATACCTGAAACGACGGCGATTTTACCTGCAATCGGCGCCCCCAAAGCGTGGATCAATCTCACCTCCAACGACAGGCTCGCCAAGGCCCTGATGATGATGGCAGAATCGCCAGAAGGTGCGGAATCACTGGCTTTGTTGCAGGCAAAACGTGGCAAAGTGTTGTTTAAAAACCTCGCCGAACTTTCCCCGCAATACCGTGATTTCGATGCCCTTGCGTGGCTCGACAAGCACGGCAACTGGATGCTTTTCATCAACGAAACGCACCAAAACGCCCCGATACCAGCACTTTCCGCCCTGATTTCGCACGAAGCCATGCACAACGATGCCCAAAACTCCAAGCAGGAAGAGGCTCAAGCGTGGATGCGTGAGGCTCGAACATGGCTATTTTTTACGAAAAAATACCCTGAACTCGCCGAAAAAAGCCTAAAAACGGATCCCTTGGTGTACCGATTGAACGAAATTGCTCGTTATTTGCAGCAAAATGACCTCTATCGCTTTGTGGTGGAACATCCTAGCTATGCGAAATTGCCCGAAACGTCGCCCATGTTTAGCGGAGGAGCCTCCCCATTTGTAACGGCGAAAACGCCTGAAAACACTAAGCCTATTGCGTTTATCGGATTGGAAACTCCAGCGACTCGTGAGGCATCCACACCGCTGAAAGGCATTCGTTAGGGGGATTGACAAAGGAAGCGTCCTTTGTCACAATACAAAAAGGGAGAGTCCCCAAGTCTTGTAAACTTGAGAACTCTTTTGCGACGCTATCCTCCTAGTTTAGACGCTAGAAGGAGGATACTCATCAAGATTAAAATATCTTGAATATGTTCCATTTTGCCTCACCTCCTTTCTAGTACAGAATGGAGGTGTTGCTTATTATAGTGTTCGTTAGAGGAAATAGTCTATTGTCTCTTCGTTGTCGCTACGATTTTTTTGTTTGGTTATGTAGTTCTACCTACACGCCCGCACAAAAAAATCTAGGCTCCTAGAATAGCCTAATAGCCTCTTTCCTCTAACGAACACTATACGCAACCCTTTTTAGAGTCATCCTCAAATTATCATAAAAATAACGCCATTCCAAGCTAAAAATTCGTAAAATAGTGGGTTTTATGCACTATTAAGGGGCGAAAAACTTTGTCATACTAATACCAAACACGAATGGGGAAAGCCGTGTTTCATTACAAAACAGACAAAGAAAGGAAGCGTCTATCATGGGACTTTTCAGCCTCTTTAAACGCAAGAAGAAAAAACAAGCCGACGAAAGCTTGAAGTACGTCAGCCTCAAAGACTCGCTGGGCAACCAGTACAGCGTGAGAGACACGGGCACCAGCATCGTGGATGAATCCGTGTTAACAGGCGAAACCCAAGCCCAGCTCAACATCGCCCAAAAGGGACTCGGCACGCTATTGCAGGAAATGGCATTGACGCAAAGCCAACGCCAAGAAGGCGTCAGCAACCGCCAAAAGGAGCTTTACGACCCCCTCGCTGGCGACATCAACCGCTCCATTAACGACGCCAGCAGTCAGCTTCGCAGTCGAGAAGCCAAGCGTTTCGGCGGCGCCTTAAACAGCACCTTCAGTGCCACCGCCCTAGGCAGTCTGAACGAAACCCGCCTAAGAGCCTTAGAATCCGCGTATTCAGGGAGCTTCACCAACGCCCTAAAAGAACTCACGGATGC
>JBILSS010000173.1:0-3555 GCA_044371965.1 Vampirovibrionales bacterium | reverse complement strand
CCATGAGTTCTTGCAGTTCAAAGGGTTTGACCAAGTAATCGTCCGCCCCTGCGTGAAAGCCCTTGACCTTGTCTTCCAGCTGACTTTTGGCGGTGAGCAGAATAATCGGCAAGCTTTCCCGATGCGGAAGTTCTCGCACGTGCTTGCATAAGGCGTATCCGTCGAGCTTGGGCATCATGACATCGACTAAGGCGATATCTAGGGTGGTTGTGCCTTGCAGGAACTTGAGGGCATCCATGCCGTTTTTGGCGGTATGGACTTCAAAGCCCATGAGTTCAAAGTCCATTTGCATGAGCGACAGAATATCGGGGTCGTCGTCCACAATCAATAAGCGAATCGGGCTTGCCATCTTTAGAATTTCCTGTACAGGGTCTATACTTTGTCGCTACGATTATTTTGTTCCGTTATGTAGGTCTTGTCTACACGCCCTCACAAAATAATCTAGGCTCCTCGTCTAGCCACCTTTACAGAAAAACTAAAGATGACTATACCATTGTAGTATGTTTATTATAGACTGATTATAGAAATTATGAAAGATAAGGATGTTTCCCCATGCCTGAATCAAGATTGCACGCCTTACGAGGGGCAACCACCTTGCCTGAAGACACCGCCGAAGCCATGGATATTGAAGTAAGCCGTCTGCTGGAAGCGATGGTGTCTCAAAACCACATCAAACCCAGCGATATTGTGAGCGTACTATTTAGCTTGACGCCTGACTTGCATAGTGCCAGCCCAGCGAAAGTGGCTCGACGAGCGTTACCGTGGCAGGATGTCGCCCTGTTTTCCGCCGTAGAACCCGATATTGAAGGTCAACCGATGAAAGCCGTGCGTGTGATGATTCACTTTTACAGCACGAAAACCCAAGCCCAGCTTAAGCACGTTTACCTCAACGAAGCCCGCCTTTTACGACCAGATCGGGCGGTGAATACCTATGGGTATGCAGGCTCTTCGCTCGGCTTGATGCCTTAGGTAGTGTCGATATTCAGCCCATAAACGGTAATTCTGTGTACGAAGCGTGAGTGATTGAGGTAATCAAGCGTTATGTACATCTATCTACACGCCTTCACAAAAAATCTAGGCTCCTAGAATAGCCTAATAGCCTCTTTCCTCTAACGAACACTATACGTAACCCTATTAAGACTAAATCCCTGAATTCACAGGCAAACTCGGACGATCGAAAAAGTTGTTGAGCGATTGTGCATCAATCGTGTGAGCAATCGGACGCCCATGTGGGCAGCTCCACGGCAAAGTACACGTCAACCAGTCTTCCACCACACGCTCCTGCTGAAACGGCGTCAACACATCACCTGCTCGAATCGCCATGTGACACGCCATCGTCGCATACAAATGCTCCGTATCCAAACCCGCTTCAGGCTGATGCGTCAACTGCTCAATCATGTGCTTCAACTGATGAATCGGGCTATGCGGTGTGTTTCGTTCAGGATACAAAACAGGCACACCCCAAATTCGCCATTGCGTCAATTGATGTAAATCCACGGCTTCACAGGCAAAACCCACCGCTTCAAACTGGCTTAAATGAGCCTTTAACACGTCGCCTTCTTCAGGGCTTAAATCGAGTTCCAACGGCGTCACAAATCGTTGTACGACGGTTTCGCTCGCATCATGCTGGGCCTGTAAAGCTTCAAAACACCAGCGTTCACTGGCAATGTGCTGATCCACCACCATTAAGCCATTCGGCGTTTCAAGCAAAATATACGTCGTGTACAATTGCCCAATAACCCGCCATTTTTTGGCTTTCGTGTTCGGATGCCTTTCCGCTCGGGGATGCCACGCCGATTCTTCGGCAGGGCTTTCAAAAGGGGCATCAAAGGAAACCTGTTCGGACGCTTGAGCCAACGGACTAAAATCCGCCAAATGTTGCTGGGTATGCGTATAAGCAGGTCGTGAGTTTTGTGGATAATGTTGCGAATACGCTTGATTTTCATGCTCCCCTTGAGGCGTCGCAAAGGACGAAAACCCTTTAGACGAGGCAGACGACAAGGCTGGACTAGGCGTATTTTCAACACCATACACCCGTTCAAAATGAGCCGACAAGGCACGACGCAAGGCGGTGTACACAAATTGATAGATCTGCCCTGAATCGGCGTAACGCACCTCTTTTTTGGTGGGGTGAACGTTCACATCCACGGCGTCGGGGGGCATGGTCAACCACAAGACGCAAAATGGTGACATCCCATAAGGCACAAGGCTTTCATACGCTGCGGCGATGGCTCGTTGTAAGACGGCACAACGAATCGGGCGGTTGTTGAGTATCATCCACCACTGTTTTTTCGATTTTTTTTGCAAGCTTTCACAGGCTGGCGAGGCAAACACGGCTTCAATTTTTAGCCCTGAAAGACGATCTTCAAACTGTGTCGTCAATAAATGAGCCTGCTGTTCAGGTCGAAAATCAAACAAGGCTTGCACCGTTTCAAGGGCATCGCCTGTGCCAGTGCTGGTGAAGCAGGGCTTTTCGTTCAAGCTCAAGCTCATTTTGACATGAAGGTGAGACAACGCCAAACTTTTCGCCATTTCATCACAATAGCTCAATTCCGTGCCTGCTCGTTTCAAAAACTTGAGTCGGGCTGGCGTGTTGAAAAAGAGGTCATCCACCTGCATGACGGTGCCAACCGCCGTACCTATTGGGTGAATCTTGGGCGTTGCACCGCCTTCGATCCGTAAGCAAGTGCCGTCTGCATCATAAACCCGACGGCTACGACACTCAAAGCGACTAATCGCCGAAATGCTGGCGAGTGCTTCGCCTCGAAAGCCCATGCTCAAGATGCGTTCCAAGTCTTCCGCCGATTTGATTTTGCTGGTGGCGTGATTGAGGACGCAACGCTCCACATCGGCACGACTCATGCCCGAGCCGTTGTCCGCCACGACGAGGGTTTTTCCGCCATTGTCGACGCTGATGCTAATATCGGAAGCCCCTGCATCGACGCTATTTTCAACCAATTCTTTCAACACGCTAGCAGGACGTTCCACCACTTCACCCGCAGCAATGCGGTTCACCAAATACGCAGGCAACACTTCCACAATGCCTGTATTAAAATCTTGTTGAGAGGGAGAAGCATTTAACATATCGTGAAAAGGATCCTTGAATAGGGCTTTCGCTGTATCTTAATTTAGGGCAATATCGGTGTCCGCAAGCAGTTCGACATACAAGGCATCGTCGGGGGTGATTTCTGCTTTGTCGCCTTTGGCAACGGCATGATACACCGATTTACCCACCAAATAGCCCGCCCCTGCAACCCCTCCGCCGATGGCAGAAAAGAAACCAGTCACAATGCCCAAGCCTTTACCGCCTGATTCTGCCCCTGCTTCATAGCCCTTGCGAGTAATACCGCTAATGATGTAGCCACTTTTGTCGAGCGTGTTGGCGAATTTTTGTCCGTAGCCAGGATCTTGATAAATCACGCCGTCTGGCTTAACGACATTCGGCATTTGATTCACCGTGCCGACTTGTAGGGCAATCGGTTGCACTTCGCCGTTAGGCAAGGTCACATGGTCGAAATCAAGGCGAAAGGACGCCCCTTTTCCAAAAAACTTGTT
>JBILSS010000055.1:0-12011 GCA_044371965.1 Vampirovibrionales bacterium | reverse complement strand
TCGTTTGAGGCAAAATCACTTTCAAAAAGTTCGGATTCGCCTTCATCGCACCACGAATCGCCGCAGCGTTAATGCCCGAAGCACCCCCCGATGTAATAAGCGTGTTGCCGTCTTTCACCAAGCTATATGCCAAGCCTTCCACCAAGTTTTGATGAGGCAACGGCACGTTACGACTGCCAATCAAGGCAATGTTTTTCGCATTAGATTGTAAGGCTTTTAGCTCTTGAGCCAATGAATCAAAGGGATCCGCCTCGTCTTGGCTTTTGGCATCGCTCAATGCAAGCCCTGAAGCATTGTCTTTAGGTGCTTCCGTACTATTTTCTTCATTCAACACGGCTTGTTCAAACATCGGAATAGGCATTGTGGAAAAATCTTTCTCATACTCAAAGAGGTGACGTTTGTTTATTGTAGCAAAGGATGCGAAAAGAATAAAGCTTTTTTTAAGGATTCGTTTCAAAATACAAAGAATCGTGGAGTTCTATAAAAAAACGCCTCCCTTTATAGTCACCTTTAGAGAACTAGTCGATGTGAATCCCATGCCCCAAGTGACGTTCCGCCACTTCCAACCACGCTTCAGACAAGCTCGGGTGCGGATGCACGCTCAACGCCACATCTTCCACCGTGGCTCCCAGCTCAATGGCGACAAGCATTTGCGAAATAAGGGCATCCGCATAGGGGCTTAAAATCTCGGCTCCCAAAATCGCCCCTGTGGCATCATTCACCACAATCAGGGCTTGTCCGTCGCTAACCGCATCAATGGTGGCACGACCCAAGGCGGCAAAGGGTAAACGAGTGACTTTAGCGGTGTATCCCTTATGTATTGCTTCTTCCAGCGAAAGACCCACACGAGCCAGTTCGGGTTGCGTATAGACGACGGCTGGAATCTGCGTTAGGGCATCCAAGCCATTTTGCTTGCCAGCGAGCGTTTCCGCCAGCACAATCCCATGATGCGACGCCACATGAGCCAATTGCGGATGCCCATGCGTGACATCACCAATAGCGAAAATATGGGGTTGACTGCTCTGTAAGGCATCGTTGATGATAACACCCCCCGATTGCGGATGCACATCCACACCAGCATTTTCAAGGCGTAAGCCTTGCGTATTCGCACGCCGCCCTGGTGCAATCAACAGGCGTTCGACTTCTAAGGTTTTTTGCTCTTCAGGATTTAACAAGGAGCTGATTTTAAGGGTGACTTGATTTTTGGCATCATCCACCACGGCATCCGTAATATCGGCATTAAAATGGAAGCTGATGCCTTCTTTTTTTAACTTGTCTTGCAAAATGGCGACCAATTTGGCATCGTATTGTGGTAAAATACCGCTCAACCTGTCCAGCACATGCACTTCTACCCCAAGTCGTTGGAAGGCTTGAGCGAGTTCTAGCCCAATCACCCCAGCCCCCACGATGCCCAAACGCTTAGGCAATTCAGGGATCTCAAAAATCTCTTTCACCGAAAGCGAAAAACGAGGATCTAAGCCTTGAAAGACTTGAGGCACGAGGGTTTCGGCTCCTGTGGCGACGATAAAGGCATCCGCTTGCAGGACTTTCGTTTTCCCTTCGGCGTCTAGCACTTCAACGGAAGTGGGGGAAACAAAACGAGCGTTTCCCTTGATTAGATTGACTTTCAAGCGTTTGAGCCGTGCTTCAATGCCGTTTCGCAACTGTTGGACATCCTGCGTTAAGTGAGTCGACAATGTTTGCCAATCCAGCGTGAGCGTTGCCACCTGAATACCCACGGATTCCAAGGCTTTTGAGCGTATTTTATAGTAGTCGTTACTGGCGTGGATCAAGGCTTTTGAAGGGATGCATCCCCAATTTAAGCAGGTGCCTCCTACATGGGTGGATTCAACCAGCGTCACCGAAAAGCCCCGTTGAGCCAGACGAATAGCGGCGATGTAACCAGCGGGACCTCCGCCGATGATGAGTAGCGACTTGATATGGGGGGGGATTGAATCTAGCATGACGGACTCTCCTTGAATGACGATGCTTTTTATTATAACTCAAAAATAAAGGGAAGCTCATGGAAGATATAAAAAGGGCTTGATTTTCGACACACGAAACCCTCTTTTTCGACACACGAAATGTCAAGTTTAGACACACAAAACCTTCAGTTCTGACACACGAAAGTCTGATTTCTGACACACGCAATCTTGAGAAAACGTCATGTTGAGGGTAGCGAAACATCTGCTCCCCTATTTTGGGAGATCCTTCACATATAGCCAAGTTTAGGATGACGACGGCATCGTTTCTATACGTTTTTCAAGGGACTACTCTTTTTCAGTATGACACCTTTTTTACGTCTTGCCCAGTCCATCAAAGCCACGTTCTAAAGCTGTTCCTCTTCCCCTTCCTCGTCCTCATCTTCCGCTTCAAGCACTAAGAAATCCAAGATTTCTTCACGCAAAAATCGAGGCAGTTCCTCAATTTCAAGCAAGTCTTTTAAGGCAGGCATCCCCCCAATCCGATACACGCCCGTCAACGCCGCATGAGCCACTTCCATGTTTTCGTCAAACAAACGCTTATGCAAAATCGCCAAGTGAGACGCATCCCCAATCGAACTCAAGGCTTCCACCGCTGCCAAGCGAATGGCGTTTGCGGGATCGTTCACCGCACTTAAAATGCCTTCTAACGCTTTGTTCCGATCGTTTTGAGTCAAGCCGTCTTCTTTAGCAAGCTTGCCCACCGAATCCAAGATGCGTTCAATGAGAAATTGGCACTTTTCACGCACGCCTTTTTTCGATTCAAACAAGTCCAGCAGGGGGCTTAATGCCCGAATATCGCCCAGCAATCCCAAGGCTTTCACCGCCGATTCCTGCAAGTACATCGAAGATTCTTGGTCGTCTTTCAGCACACGCAAGAGTGGGTTGACGGCATTGGGGTTTTTCAAGCGTCCCAACGATTCGGCGGCTTCTAACCGCACCCGATAGTTCGCTTGATGGTCATTCAGCAAGCCCATTAAGGGAATAATCGCCGTCTGATTATTGAGCAAGCCCAGCAGACGAATGCTGGTGCATCGCAGTTTTAGCACGGCTTCTTCTTCAATAAACGCTCGATAGTTTTCCGCCTTTTCAAAGAGAGCTATGCCTGTGGCAAGCGAAATATCCACCAGCGTGTCATGCATGCAAAAGGCTTTGACTTCACCGAGCAATTTGACCAAGGCATGAACCAAGCCCACGTTTTCAGACGTCCTTAATAGTTTGACCAGTTGTGGCAGGACTTGAAAGCCTGATGTGCCTTGCGTATGGGGTTTAATGCGTTTTAGCGTGTCGAGCTTTTGAGCCAAGGGGATTTCATCGCTTTGCAGGCGTTCCAACATAGGCAACCACGCAGGCAGCAGGTGTTGAACATCCGCCAAAAGGGCATCTGCTTCAGAGAGGGGAGCAGGTCGGTTGGCGTTATAGGCATCTTCAGAAGGTGACCCCTGAATCATGAAGAAGGGTTCCTGATTCTATCAACGATTAAAGCGTTTAGCCATAATAGTATCATTATAATAGTTTCATTGTACCGAAAATCCATAAAAAGTCAAGAAAGATACTGAAGAACCCCCCTTTCGCATCAAATCAGAAGCGAAAGGGAGGCTACATGATTTATGGCGAGTATCTACTGACCTCCTGGATTCATCCACTTTTTCATATAGTCATTTCTTTCTGTAAGCGTTGTAGGTATCGTATGCCAATTTATTTCTGCTGATGTTCCGTTTAAATCTGCTCCATCTTGAGCGTTTGAAGCCACGCAATCGGAAAGCCGTGCGGAATATGTGTGGGAAATTGCGGATGCGATCTTCTTTTTGAGCATGCTTGCGGTCGATGAAGGCATCGCCTTTAGCGAGATCGTCGCAGAACTAGCGGGTCGTCATCGGTAGGGACACCTTAAGTTCTGTAAAAGGGGAAATTGCCATCCTGAGTGAAACGAAGGATCTCCCTAGCACTTTCGTTTCCCATTCTTGGAGATTGCCACGCTATGCTCGCAATGACGGTGTGTTTGATAGCTTTTGCCGTATTACCATTTTCAAGGAGCCACTCTTCTTCAGTATGACAAAGTTAAAGCCTCTTTGCCTAGTGCGTAAAACCCACTATTTTGATTTGTAACGATTTATAACGCAGGTGTTCCAAGATCGGATTGAGGTGCTTTTATATGAAGGTAAGATCATGTAGATCTTCTAAAATAACCCCCTAATAAAAAGGAAAAAGACCATGTTGATGAATCTCGTAGGCCCTCGCTTTACTTCCCCCCCCCCACTACACAAGTAAAAGCTAATAACAGTCAGCGTAGTGGAAATGGATTGTCCGAAGCAGAAAAAGCTATCGTAAGAGAAATGAAGTTGTTAAAAGCTTCGACTGAAAGCATAGGGCAATCAATTCTAAACTCTTTAGCAAAAGGCGGCAACCCTTCTGAACTAAGGATTCAGTTAGCAACACAACTAGACAAATTAAACGCTTTAATACGTAAGCACCCTGTATTGGCAGATAAAACTTTCCCCCAAAAGACTTTTGAGGGATCTGATGTTTCTCCTGAGCAAATGCAACAAATTAGGAAAGCAATTATAGCTGAGTTCTCTAGCAATCCAACAGAATAAGCCAAGTCATTTCCCCCTCAATCGTCATGGTATCGATACGACACCATGACGATTTGTAATTGAGCAATCGGCGTATCTATGCTATTTTAATAGAGGAATAAAATCCCAACGCATAGGAGACACCCCCATGGGACGCTGGATGGCAATCAAAAACAAAAAAGCGGCATCCGACGCTAAAAAAGGCGTCGCACTGGCTCGCTACTCTCGAGAAATCATGTCCGCCGCACGACAAGGCGGAGGCGACCCGTCTAGCAATTTTCGACTGCGTGGGGCGATTGACGCCGCCAAAGCGGGTGGGCTTTCGAAAGACAACATCGAAAATGCCATCGCCAAAGCGACAGGGGCGTTAAAAGGCGACGATCTCGAATCCTTGAGCTATGAAGGCTACGGCCCAGGAGGCATCGCGATTTTTATTGAATGTGAAACCGACAACCGCAACCGCACCGCAGGCGACATTCGCAGTTATTTCAACAAGCAAAACGGCAATTTGGGGCAGGACGGATGCGTCGCCTTTATGTTCGAACCCTTTGGACGCATCGTGATTGAAGCGAAAAACGAAGACGAGGCGAATCAGTGGGTGGAATGGGCGATCGAAGCCGAAGCCCATGATGTCTTTACCCACAACGAAGACGGCGATATTTTCGTTGAAATCATCACGGATGCCAAGGCGTTAAACGCCGTGTGTCACGCCTTGACTGAAATCGCCACGCTTCCCTTTACGCCTGAAACGGTTGAACTCACTCGAATTTGTGGCACTGAAACCGTGGTGGAAGATCTCGCTATTGCCAAGCCCTTGATTAAGCTCATCGGCTTGATTGAAGATCACGACGATGTGAACAAGGTCTATCACAATGCGGATATTCCCGAATCGGTGTGGAATGCCTGTGCCGTCTAAACCATGCGAAACGAAGCTATGGCAGGCGTATGACGTCGATTTAAAGACGCATCCGCTGTTCTTGATGCGTTTGACCCAAGCCCTCAGCGAATCGATGGCGTATGTCACTTTGTTGGATGCTCCCTTGTGCGAGCCTTCCCCCCTGCACCAGTGGGGACTCGCAGGCTACGGCAATTCAGACAGCCTTCAACGTTTGGATGTGTTGCATCAGCAGGTGTATGCAAACGGTCAAGCCCAAGGCGTTAGGATTCATCAGGCGAGTGAGTTGAATACGGTGCTTGAAAACTGGCTAAACGAGCAGACGCAAGCTTTAGAGACTCCCTCTGATTTAGATCACTTGCCAAGTACATCGGGGATTTTTGCTCAATTGAGCTATGAAGCGTCGTGGTTGTGGAATGACAAGCTGGCGTCTTTGTCCGCCATGCCCCAAAGTCAGCCAGCGGTAGCCACGCATCGATTCATTCGCTATACGCATCGCTTGGTGATGGACTATCAAAATGGCGTGCTTTATACGATTACACCGTCTCAAGACGAACAGGCTCGTATAGCGTCAATTATAAAACAGCTCCTTAAAGAAGAACGCCCCACGCCTGCTTTTGCCTTTCAAGATTTTCAGCCATCTTGGTTGGACGCTTACACGCCGTCCTTAACCCAAGCGGATTTTGAAGCAGGTGTGGAGCAGATCAAATCGTGGATTGAAGCAGGGGAACTCTATCAAGCCAACCTTTCCGTGCAATGGCAACGGCAGGCGAGCCTAGAACCGTGGCGATTATTTGAAGCCTTAACGCATCGTAACCCTTCGCCGTTTGCGGGCTTGTGGAAGAGTCCGCAAGGCTGGGTATTGAGTAATTCGCCTGAACGGCTCATTAAGCAGGATGCTGGTGTGCTTTCGACCCGTCCGATAGCTGGCACTCGCAGTCGGGGGCAAACGGCGGAAGCCGAACGCCTGCTTGAAGCGGAACTTCTTTCGCTTGAAAAAGAACGTGCCGAACATTTGATGCTGGTGGACTTAGAACGCAACGATCTAGGGAAGGTCTGCACAGCTGGCACGGTTCACGTCGATGAATTGATGAGTGTGGAGCGTTATTCGCATGTCACGCACGTGGTTTCTAATGTGCAAGGCAGGCAAGCCGAAGGCGTTTCGCAAGTCGCCATGTTGGATGCCCTCTTCCCTGGGGGAACCATTACAGGATGCCCCAAATTGCGTTGCATGGAAAAACTCGCCGAGTTGGAGCAAACGGCTCGTGGGGTGTACACAGGGAGCATGGGCTACGTGGATGCTCAGCATCAGCGTATGGATTTCAACATCCTCATTCGCACGATTCATTTACTGCCGATACAGCCGTTTCAATACACGCCTTCGGATGTGGGGGGCAAGCCGTATCGCATTTATTTGCAGGCTGGGGCGGGCATTGTGCATGATTCAGAGCCTCGTGCGGAATGGAAGGAATCGCTCAAAAAGGCGAAAGCCCTCCTAGAAGCGATTGAATCTATAGTATCCGCTATATAAAATACTTACGCTTCATAACAATGATAAGGCATTGAGCGTTATTCCCCTGATGCCTTGGTCTTCGTCGACAGATACGTTAAATAGGTGAGCAAAGACTCGATTTGAGCATCGTCCAAAGGGCCGCCTTTGGCTTTGGCATACGGTGGCATCGATGGGTTGAGCTTCGATCCGTTGCGAATCACCTCTTCCACATATTGACGAGTCATCGGGTTTTTCATATCCACATTATTCAAGCGTGGTGCGACACCGCCTTCGGCTTGCAAACCGTGGCACATCCCACAATCGGCGATGAACAGCTCTTCGCCCATTTTGCCAATGCCCTTCTGCACATGGCAACTGGCACAATCGCCCTTAAACAAGACTAAAGGGTCTTTGACTTTGACCAGGCCGTTATGCGTTTTGGCGTGCTTGGGGGCAATCGATTGAGCCTTCATCGTCAACACCTGATGCGGGGCTTTGGGATCGTCACTATAAATATCGACGGTTTTGCTAATTTTACCTAGCTTCAAGCTGGCATCTAAACCTACATGAAGGTAGGTCGTTTTACCAGGATGCAACACCTTTTCTTGGGGAATCACCGCCGTGCATCCGCAAGACGGCACGACCGATTTAATATGTAAGACGCTTCCGCCTGTGTTTTGAACCGCAATACGATGATCGCTCACCGTGTCCATCATCACAATGCCCAAGTCCACGTCGCCTTTGGGAATGGACAAATGCGGTGGGCTATAGGCATCGACCAGCATAGGGCGATGTTCAGGGAAGGCAAAGACCATGCCAAGATAAAAAAGCGTTACAAAGAAAGTAGCAATTATAATGAATAATGATTTTGCCGACAACATGGGAGCATCCTTTTATAAGATAGATGTATCCATTTTAGTACTTTAAGGTTAAAATAACAATAGAGCTTTGAAAATAAGGCATCGTTGTTTGAGTTTGAGAAGGTTTTTTATGCGATTCTTTGGTGTTATTTCTTTATTTAGCGTTTTAGCTTTGGCACTATTTTGCCCCAGCCTGCCTGCTGTTGCCAACGGTACGCTAGGCGTGAAATCGGCTCCCACGGTTGAGCTTACCCCCACGATGACTCGCATTACCTTGCCGTTAACGCCTGATGCCCCCTGCCGTCTAGTGAATGTACAAGAACGCCCCTTGGAACGTCAAAGCGTCTTACAGTTTATGGCTCGCCCCTTTAGTTCGCAAGTGATTAAAAGCAGTGCCAGCCACCCCAGTCGTAATATGAACGCCTTTTATTTTGAGATGAATCCCAACGGACGCTTACAACTTTTCGTTAAGCATAAAGTGCCGTCTACGGTGAATATGAAGTGTCGTGGATCGGACATGGTGATTGAAGTTTTGGAACGCTATAAAGCGGTTGAATATAGTGAAACCATCGCCAAAGGCTTGAAATATGTGCGATATGCGGTGGCTCCTCGTGCAGGGGCGTTGTTTCGCACGCATCATTTAGAGTGGGATCCTGCTAACTCTACCGCCAAACTCACGCCTTTGATGCCTGACCCCAGCTCTTTACGAGGACTCAAAACCGCCAAATCGACGTTGGCTCAATACAACGGTTTGGCAGGGATAAATGCATCTTTTTTCAACGCCAACTTACGTATTCCACTCGGCATGGTGTTAAAAGACGGCGAAGTCTTAAACGGTACACTGTTTAATCGTGTCGCTTTTGGATTAGATATGCAAAATCGTGCGAGTATGGAACAAGTGGAACTCACGGGTTTGATTCGAGTCGGACGCTGGAGCCAAGCCATCGAAATTGTGAATATGCCTCGTAGTAATGGGGAACAAGTGGGCTTGTATTCTCGCTTATGGGGCAAGCAAAGTCCCCCAGCAGGCGGAGGCAACATCGCCGTGCGTTTGAGAAACGGTCGTTTTGATGCGATCACGCAAGCAGGCACGTTGGGGATTGAAGGGGCGAACGATTGGGTGATTTACGGATCCGCTTCTAAGCTCGACAAGTTTTTAAGTGCGGATTTGGGTACATCCGTTGAAGTTTTGCTTTCCACCCTGCCTGACTGGAGCGACAAGAGCATGATTTTAGCAGGAGGCCCGACGCTTCTCAAAAAAGGGCAGATCTACATTGATTTAGAAGCCCAGCGATTTGGGGCATTGCCGCCGAATCAGCGTCGTCCTCGAACGGCGATTGCCATTTTGCCGAATAACAAAGTACATTTGGTCGTGGTGGATGCCGCACCTCAAGGGGCGACTTTGCAGGACACCGCCGAGATTTTACAGGTCTTTGGAGCGGTTGATGCCATGAACTTAGACGGCGGGACATCCACGCAAATGGTGGTGCAGGGGCAGGTCAAGTTTGCCACCGTACAAGGCGGAGCGGTGGTATCTACGGTATTAGGCTTTGTGCCTTCGTTACCTTGGCCCGCGATTTAATACCATTCAAATGTGTAGGGATTCAATAAATTAAAGAATGGTTTTACTCCCTCCCCTCAAGGAGAGGGAACAGGACTTCCCCAGAGCTTTCTATCTTAATACGCCGAATGCGGATAGCCCTGTGGGAAGATACGCTTCAAACGATGCGGATCAGGTTGACCAATGTTTTCCAACAAAACAGGCACGACCTTATTCATTTGGCAAACAAAAGAATACTGCCCCTTGGGAATATCGCAATTGCCACAATCGGCGGCACACATATAGCATTTCATGGCTTGATCCGTCCATGTTTGGCTAATGGAAGACGACACCAACTCACGCTCTTCAGGGGTTAACTGCCATTCTTTCTCATAAGGAGCAAAGGTCAAGCCTGCATTCAGCAGATGAATCGGTCGTAAATAGGGATTGCGAGAAGGAGGCGTGGCGACTTCCGCAAAAGCAGGGCTTTCGCTTTCAGTGAGTGTGACATCTTGCACAGGGATTTCTTCAACCAAGACGGCAACGCTTTCAATGGCTCGTGCTTGAATCTCAACGGTTTTCGTGGCTTTTTTCGCACGAGCTTGATTTTTAACGGCAGGCGTTGGACTTGTAACAATTTCTTCAACCTGCTTTTCAACACTGTTGGGCATTTTAGGACGAGTCACCCCTGATTTGGCAGGCGTCTGCGTACGAGAACGCCTCCCTTTGGTGGGGGTTTCGCTTTGTTCAAGTGTATCGCTAGGGGATTCTAAAACGGCGGATTCAGCAGCTAAGCTCATCATAATGTATATTTTCCTTTTTCCATTCACTCACAATTTAAAACAGTTTAAAAGCATACAAAAACCAAGCATCTTCTTCAGAAGAAGGCTTGCAAGACGCCATAATCGAAGGCGTTTATTTGATTTCTTAATTCGTGAACGTATACCATTTAAACGAATGAATAGCGTGTTAGCTATTCTAGGAGCCTAGATTTTTTTGTGAGGGCGTGTAGACAGACCTACATAACCAAACAAAAAAATCGTAGCGACAACGAAGAGACAACACGACATTTAGTCGTTTCATTGGTATTAGTGTATAACGGGTTACGATTTCCGCAACCAACCAAATGTAGGAAATGTAAAGATTCATTCAAGAATGACGTTCTTTCAACCGAAAGAAGAAGAGTTATTATCGCCGAATCCCCCTTAATTCGGCATTACCAGGCAGGAGCTTTACACACAATGACAAACAAACTCTTCTTTTGGCTAGGCAATGAAGCTCCTTCATACGCAGGACAAGTCCGTACGTTTTTAGAAGAACAGGACTGGAAATTTTCGCTAGAAACCAGTCATGCTGAAAAATGGGTGGGGCAATGGAAGTCCCAACCGCCAAAATGGTTGGTGATTACACCAGAGCAACTCGAAGCCGTCGCTTCCGTGTTGGATGACGAAGAAGAAGCGGTGTCGGCTCCGCAAAAAGCGAGTAGTGAAGCCCATGCAGATGGAGTTTTGTTGACGCAAATCAAACCAAAAGTCAAAGCGGTTAATCTTGAACAAAGCTTGAAAAAACTTAAAAACCAGTCGTGGACAAAAGACTTGCAATTGATTTTATTGTTAGACTCTCACCCTACAAACAAGGAAGTTTCGCAGTGGTTACGTTTGGGTGTCAGTGGCATTGTTTATCAACAAGATGTATTTTTAGCGGTTCAGAATGATTTATTGCATATTTTGCATCATTACAGACAGCGTCAAGAATTGCAGTGGCATAATGATGAAATGTTTAATTTGTCCGAAGAATTGCGTAACCGTAGTTTGGATATGGAAAAAGAACTCGAAAAAACACGCATTTTGCAGTTGAGTCTTTTACCTGCGGAAGTTCAAGGTGGAAGTACGAGCGATTATAATCCCTATTCTTACAGTAAATTGCATTACACCAGTGAAACGTCTCAGATCCATGGCTTGTATTTGCCTTGTGAAGCCATTGGTGGCGATTTGTACGATATGATTACCTTTCAAGACGGTAGTCTCGGTATTTTGATGAACGATGTTTCGGGTCACGGCATACCTGCGGCGTTTGTTACCGCCATGGTGAAATCGAGCTTTTATCGTATTACCCACCATCACCAGTCGCCCGATCAAGTCTTGTTTCACTTGAACAACCAGTTGGCGGATGTCGTGAAAACAGGCGAATATTCCACCGCCATTTACTTGCATTTGGACGAATCGACTCGCACGCTTCAGTTTGCAGGGGCGGGGCATCCTTACCCGTACCACTATCACGCCAAAACAGGTAAAGTCAGTCGTTTAGAAGAAAACGGCACGCCGTTGGTTTGGGTGCCGAATATGCCCTATGCCATGCAGGAATTGACGCTAGAAGCAGGCGATAAAGTCTTGCTATTCACCGACGGCATTAGCGAACTTCAAAACACGCAAGATGAAATGTTTGGTGAAGATCGCTTGAATATCCTCTTTAAAGGCATTATCAATGAAGGTAACACAGGTGGAGACATTTTAGATTCCATGCTGGCGATTTTAAGCGACTTCACCGAAGGTCAGCCCCTTGGGGATGATATGACGATGCTTTTGCTTGAAATCAAGTAGGTTTCATAAGCTTTAACAAAGAACAGACTCGCACAAAAGTGAAGCGAGTCTGTTTTTATATGTATA
>JBILSS010000054.1:0-12225 GCA_044371965.1 Vampirovibrionales bacterium | reverse complement strand
GTCTTTTGTACATCTTGCTTCTGTTTATTTATGGCTCAAGTAAATGTCGACACTACCTAGTAACTTATGTAACAAATTTATGTAACAAATAGACAAATATTACCAAACCGATTTAATAAAATAAAGATTCTGCCGATACCACAAAAGAGCTTTAGTTACCTACTGTTCTTGTCTTTTTCATTAAGCGCGAAAGGGAAATAACATGTCGCTCTCAATGCCTTCTAAGGAAAGAGGATTTAGTCTTGCTGAAGTTGTAATAAGTTTGGCGGTGTTAGGACTCATTGCTTCGCTCACGTTACCAAGCCTTTTTATGTCGATGGATCGTGCCAAAAAGCGTGCTGTCTTTAAAGAAGCTTTCCAAGCCATATCCGAAGCAGCACATGCGGCAACGTTGGAAGGTGGAGGCAATCGGATGCTTATAGATAAATTAAATGGAGCCAAAGTCTGCTTAAATAACGCATTTACAGAAGGTTGTACCACACGTCATGTCGACAACGAAATGGGAGTAAAATTAGCGTCAGGAGTCAGTTTATTCAGTCTTGATTCTGACGACTGGAGCCCTGCATGGGAGTGGCCTGATGGAGTGTATATTGGTCTTGAAGACTTTCCCAAAAAAGAATATTTTATAATTGCTATCAACTTTCGAAATACTCCTTTTAATACTGCATCGTGGCCTACTTGGGCTTTTCCTTCTGATATGGTTCGGGTCGATAGTATAGTTAAGCCCGGTGAAGTAAAGTGCATGGAACAAGTCTGTTTGGATATGTTTAAGAATGATTAGGTTCTTTTTATACTACCGAGGCGAGCGAAAGGTATAGCTAATTTTTGCTTCCCCTTTAGCAGGCACGTTCACACGAAACGCCACAGGCACGCCTTCCACCTTCACCGCAGGCACTGAACTAGAAATTAATTCCCACTTCTCATACGGATACTCATAAACATCGACCGTAACCGCTGTAGCCTTACTGTTTTTGAGTAACACTTCATAACTGGTGCTTAAGGTGTGTGTGGCTTCTACATAGCTGGTTTGACTTTTGCTTGCCCGCACATTGGGAGCTTCCCCTAAAGGGAGTCTCAAGGCTTCTTTCACGGCATGATAGCCCTGTTGCCCTTCGCTAATCAATTGGTCATTACCTTTTTCGTCGCTTTGATACACCGTAAAACGACCCGCAGGCAAGGCATCTTCAAACGTAGTGCTTTCTAAGAAATACTGAACGGCTTGATTGGGGGCTTCAAATCGATCATTTTGAGACTGCCACCACCAGCCATTTTGTGTGGGTGCATACACATAACGAAAGCTCGTTTTAGGCGTAAAAGATTTCCAAACATAAGACGCCTTCTGTTGACGATCCAAATCCACGGCTTGATTGAGACGGATCATCATCAATTCACCCACATTTTGCATGCTAGGCGACTCATACGAATCAGAAACCGTCACATTGCTGGCATAAGCTTTGGAAGACATCATGGCACGAGGGACATAGTCGGCTTGGCGTTGTGTGGCTCCAAACAGAGCATTAACTTGAATTTGATGCAGGGGAACAGCACTTTGATTTTCCAAATCAACCAATGCTTCAAGCGAAACAGGGCGTGTGGAATCTTGAGGCAAGTGCCACACGTAGTGCATTTCACTTCTTAGTCCTGACACTTGATAAAGGAGCGTCGCATTGTGGTTTTGAAGGCCTGTACTTTCTAATTCGGCAATATAAGACGTAGGCTTTTCAAAATCATTTAAAGAAGTAAGCTCTCTCAACAACAATTGAGAGGTCGGGACTTGCCAAAGTTCAGCACCCACTTGCACCACGGCAAGGTCTTCTTCAGAAGAAACCTGCTTTAGGGTGGCTTTGACGTATTTGTCTGTGACGACATCCTTCACCCAAACCGACTTGTTAAGGTGGCTTAAAAAAGGGATTTCAAAAAGAGAAGGACCTTTAATGCCGATGAATTGAACGCCTTTTTTCCACGAATTGCCTTCAGGAAATAGCTGAACGCCGCTGGCCTGCGGAAGATTTAAAATCGGAACGCTTTGTCTACCTGCTTTTAGAGACAGAGACAGCGTTTCGCTAAAAACCGCTTTGCCTTCAGGGTAGAGCGTCACTCGTTGGGGTTCTGCTTGAGCAAGAGCGAAACAGGACGCAAAAGTTAAGGTTAAAACGCTCAAGGTGCGTAGGGTCATCCACATGGTGAGGGGTATCCTTTTCAACGACTGTGTACTTTGTTTAATAAACAACGGATTCAAGTAACAAGTGACGCAGGGGGGTGGCGGCCAGCTGCTGGATGTGGTATCTCTTTATTCATCACAATAAAGAGGAGACACCCTATGCCAAAAGGCTACCAACAAAGACCGTAAAACAACGATACACCATTGAAACCCTAAAGGCAAGAGGCGAGTCCAATCGAACAATCACCAAAACCATTGCCGTGAGCTTCTCGAACCGTCGATCGTGAACTCATACCCTTTAAACGATTGAATAGCGTATAGGTTCTAGGAGCCTAGACTCGCAGATGGGCGAGGTGTACAGAGACGTACATAAGCACATCGAGAATCGTAGCGACAACGAAGACGCCAGACGCTATTTAATCGTTTAATTGGTATAAGTCTTTTACAGTCCGTTCTTACTAAAATGCAAGAGGTTCACCTTATGATCGTCCGTTTTTCAACCGCCACCGAGAGAATTTCCGAAACATTGCCCCGTTCTAATTCAGAGCCATCCCGTAATTCACGAAAAAATGCGTGGTTTAATCCAAAATCCTCAGAACAATCCGATACCTTTACGCCTTCAGAATCTTTACAAACCAACACTTGGAACAACAGTGGAAATCCTGAAAATCGATTTGTTGAACCCACGACAGAAGAGAACCCTAACTCAGAGAGAGGAGACTGGGGAAGTTCCTCAAGTGAAGGCATTGAGCCGAGAGAGAACTTAGTTCCACCTGATGAAGCCCCGTCTGATTCTCCAGTTTCTGAAGCAGACGAAAATCCAACGGAGCAAGTGCCTACAAAAAGGCCAGTCAAGCCTACTTCAAAGTCAAAAGTACCCAACAAGGGTGGTGGACAAACAGGTATGGCGTCCTATTATGGTCCAGGTTTTCATGGTAGAAAAACGGCAAGTGGTGAAATCTTCAATAAAAATGATCTAACCGCCGCTCATCGCAGCTTGCCGTTTGGCTCTAAAGTCACTGTAACAGATCTGAAAACGGGGAAATCCGTTGTTGTTAGAATTAACGACAGGGGTCCTTTCTCTGGAGGACGTGTTATCGACCTTTCAGAAGGAGCAGCAAGGAATCTAGGTATCATTAACAAAGGTGTCGCACAAGTAAAAATTACCTAGAAATTCCGTGACTTGCCTTATTCGCTCGCTTCTTTTAAGATACCCCTATGCCTTATTCGATGAATCCCCCCCAACGACGCTTAAGCAGTCGGCTTTACCTCACCATTCTAGGATGCATCCCCTTTTCGTCGCTCCTGTTAAAGTGGTCTCGTAAGTTGCGGCACCGTCTGTTTCCGTATAAAGAAGTGGTCGAAAAAGGCAAGTACACCGTGCGAACAGGCACTTGCAACCAATGCGGTGATTGTTGCAAGAACTTGTTTTTAACCTACGGCAAGCAGGTGATTCAGTCGGTAGAAGACTTCCATGCTTTGCAAGCCTTGCACCCCGACGAGTATCGCTTTTTTGAACCCCAATACGAAACCGAAACAGGGGTGGTTTTTAAATGCCATAATTTGGGGGAAGACAACTTGTGTATGGATTACGAGGCTCGCCCTATTTTTTGCCGAAGCTACCCCAATGAAGCGGGCATCCTAATGGGGGCTAAGCTCCCTAAGGATTGTAGCTTTACGTTTACGCCCTTGGTTCCCTTTGACAAAGTGCTGGAAAAAACGTCTACGTCAATAAGGTAATGCCCTTGCCATCTTCCACAATGAGGGCATGCCAATCGCCTAAACGCACGTCAAAAATATGCTCGTCATAACTGGATGCATTCCACGTCAATTGAAGCGATCCTTCTTTTAACTGTTGAGCTTCCGACGTTTCGCTAAGTTCTACCCCTTCAGGCAAGCTTGAAAACGATTGTAATAAGCTGTACTTATGTTGTTTCAAGGCAATAATGGCAAATACGTCATTAACGTGAACCAAGTACAAGCGACTTTCGCCATGGGGAAAGGCTTGCGTCACCAAAACATCTAAGTCTTCTAATGCTAGGCTGGCATATTCCCCTAAAGTCGCTTCGTTGGTTTCTTTTTCAGGGAAGTAAGCCGCAAACTCATCTTCCGCTTCGGCTTCATCAAGGGGATGCAACAATTGAGGCGTCTGTTCATGGTCGATAGCTTCTAACATATTTAGTTCGGTGGAAGCCACAGGCAACGAATCGGGTAAAGGAGCAAGTGTTTCAAAGTCAGGCAAAGGCTCTAAGTCCATGGAAAGTGCTTCAGGGGCTGTACCGTCTTCTAAACCATCTAAACTAAAAAACAAACTGGGATCTAAAAAAGCATTGGGATCTTCAAGCACGGCATCGCTTTCAACGACGAAGTGATTAGGGGATGATGCCTCTGTCTCGTCCAACGCATCATCGCCTTCTTCTAGTTGACGGAAGCTTTCATAAGACAGCGTAGGAGCCGTCGTTTCTAAGCTAGAAACTTCTGGAGGCAAGGTTTCAAAGGGATCGTCTTCGTCTTGAGAAAAGGCATCCAAAGGCAAGGCTTCGGGCAAAACACCTAGTACGTCATTTTGAGAAAAATCGTCGCTTAGGGGAATTCCTACCCCTGAGCTGGCAAGTTCAAGGTTGGCATCGCTCAAAGTTTCCAAACTTTCTTCTAAGGCTAAAAAGTCGGAATCGACCTGTGGTGAAGCAAAGGGTTCCGCGGTAAATTGTAAGTCGTCATCGTCTTCAATGATTAAATGATTTTCAGTTGGAAAATCAGAAACTTCAAGGCTTTCAAGCGATTCTGCGGGGAATTCGATATGTTCTTCTGGCACTAAGTCTTCTTGAAGGATGCTTTGAGGAGCGTCTTGATTTATCTCTTGTGTTGTATTTGGACTTGGGCTTGGGCTAAAAAGAGCTTCTATGTTGTGAGCTTCGATAGAAGGCGACGCATGGTTTGCTTCAGGATGATCATCCAAAAAGACGGAAAAATCAAAGGTATTCTCATTCACAGGGGTATAAGGAGGCTCTTCGGGGGCAACTCTCGTTTCGGGGAGTTCGGGGATCTGAAAAATATCCTCTGTAAAAACGCTGTCTAACGACGCATTCAGTGAAGCATCTAAAGAGGTATCAAGGGACGTTTCAAGTGGCGAATCAAGTGATGCGTCCAAGGCACTTAAAGAAGGGGGTTCTTCAATGGAAAGAAAGGAAAAGGGGCTTTCTTCTGTTTCAGGCGAATCTTCAACAGGGGCTTCACGAGAAGTGTCTGCTTCAAAAACGACTTCCATCGTCGGTTCCGTTTCATCTAAGACGGCGGCATCTTCCACAAATGCCTGTTCTACTTCAAGGACTGGAGCAGACGAAGTCCCACCAAAAACCACGGCAACCGCTTCACTACTTTTTTGAGCCACCGCAAAGCTTTCTTGCAAGTCTGAATCGGCGTCTTGTAAATCGTCAAAGACATCGAGTCCTTTTGTGTCTACAGCGTTTTGTGCCTGTGTATCAGCCAAGCTATAGCTTGGCAACACTTCGCCAATGGCGAGTGGATTATAATAATGATCTTCATCTTCAAACGCCAAGGTGCGTGCTTGAAGGGTAGGTTCTTCAACAGGCGTCAATTTTTCAGGGGCAGGTTTCGCCACATGAGGACTTGGCACAAAGTCGTCTTCTGAAAAGGATTGTAAAGAACTTTCTTCCACGTCTTGCGTCAACACCGTTTCATAGACGGTTTCAGCTTCTGCAGGGGTGTCTTGAAAAGAAGGCGGTGCTTCAAAAGAAGCCAAACCGCTTACATTGTGGGACAGGTCAGTGTTTAAATCAACCATACCTTCGTTTGAAACATCGAAACGTGCTTCTACAGGTGAAACCGCCTGCTCTTCTTCTTGCAAAAAACTAGGGTTTTTAGGTTCTGCTTCAACCGAAAAAATATTAGAAATAGAAGGTTCTTGCTCGAAGGCAGGGGTGTCTTCTTCTAAAAAAATATTCGTGATGAGTTCAGGACTTGATTCGAAATCCTCTTCCAAGCTAAAAATGGGAGATTCTTGCACCACAGGTTTGTGCAAAGGGGGCAACGCATCAGGGTTTAAGTTGAATGCTTCAGGTTCAACTTTAAGATGAGCCGTGGGATTGTATTCAGGGAGGTAATGGTCAATGTCAGCATCAAAGGTGGGGGAATTTTCGGTGAATATATGCTTTTCACGATGCTTGACTTTCGGGTAGCGAAAGGCTGGAGCTAAGGTATTCGTTTTCTTTTTAGGAGAGGTTGCATCGTCTTTTTTATTGAAAAACATGAAATCAGGTGGCTCCGCAGTTGGTGAGAAATAAACGTTGCCTTTATTATAAAAGATTATGATAGAGTTTGTCTATTTTTAAGAGAGAATCCACCAAGCATGGGACGCTTCTTCCTGTAGAGCGTGCTTGCATCGTTTCTATGCTTATGATAAGTTGAAATGTGTAATACATAAAATTTGCGAAAGGAGGTGTTTTAAAATGATGATGATGGCTGAAATTGAAGTTCATCCTGGTGAATCGATTGAAGGTGCCTTGAAACGCTTTAAGAAGAAAATCCAAAAAGCGGGCATTCTCTCTGAAGTCAAGCGTCGTGAACGTTACGAGCCTCCTTCGGTAAAGCGTAAGCGTAAGCAACAAGCGGCTCGTAAGCGTAAACGCTAGAAACAATTTGTGCCAGTTCAAGTCTGGTCACGAGCATATCCCCTATTTCTTTTGGAGTAGGGGATTTTTTAATGGCATCGTGTTTTAAAGAATCGGGAGGGCGTGAACCCTCCCGAACGAGCTGAATCGTTAAATCGTTTTGCTATTTAACAGGTGCTTTAACAGGGACACCTAGTTTTTGTATGGCTTCCGTCATTCTATCATCTGCTAAGGAGAGATCTAACAGCATTCTACGACCTTTAATGTCATCAGCGGTGCTAAGAAATTGCCCTTCTTTTGCCAATTTACCAAATTGTTTAGATGCGTCGTAGTTAGTCGTTTTTGTATAAATATTCTTCGCTTCCTCCGCATTCTTTGGGTCTTCTATTCGAGCGATTGTTACATCATTGTTTAAAGCTCTTTTGGATCCATAACCCTCGCAAAATTCACCCAAGTGTCCCGTCTCAAAGGGAGTCAAAACTTTCTGGACATTATTTGCAAAAATAGCGTCCGCTTTATACGGAGAACCCTTTTGATGCGACTGCCAAAGAGTTAGCTCATTTGTGAGACCGTCTATTTGTGTATCACCATCTTCACCATTTGGAGTCCTCTTCACGTTTATAAGTGCAGAGGTTCTTCTAGTAATGTCCTGTCGTGTTTTGTCTACATCGTTATGAGATACAGTCCAGTTCTCTTGAGACAAGTGAAAAGTATCCTTTGGGTCTATTATCTTTGGGTTAACAGGTTTGTCTTGGCAAATAACCTGTGATAGCTCTTGCCATTTTGTGTTTTCTACTTTTTTAGCAAAGTTTTCTCCTATATTGCCTACACAGCCTGTCGTTAAATAAGCAGCAGTCGCCAAACTTGTTAATTTTTGGGGGAGTCCAAATTTCATCATCATTTTTCCTTTATATTCGTTAGTTTAAGTAAGTATCTATTTCCTAGACAATCACATAAAGCCGAGTGAATCTAGGCTTGTGCTAGGTAGACCTTCGTTTATCTCAAAACTGTTACAAAACTTAAACCATTTCTAAAAGTTGCCTTACTCCCTCCCCTTTAAGGGGAGGGTTGGGGTGGGGAGTAGATGTCGCAATGGTTTCTTCAAATCCCCCCCTCTCCCTAGCCCTCTCCTCAAGGAGAGGGGACAGGAAAAATCCAAACAAACATGGAAGAACTTGCGTTCTTCCCTGTTCTTGCATAAATTAAAACGACTATACCACGCTAGGCAATTTGTCGCTGGTGTCGACCAAACCGAACTTCAAGGCGTACAACACCGCTTGGGTACGATCGTTCACCTGCAATTTTTGGAAAATGTTGTTCACATGGGTTTTGACCGTGGTTTCAGAAATCACCAAGCGATCGGAAATGCTCTTATACGTCAAGCCTTCCGTCAACAATTTCAAGACCTCTTTTTCACGAGACGTCAACTGGCTCAACAAGGCTTGACGATGCGGATCAGGTTTCGACACCTTCTGCACAATCGTGTGGAACTCGTCAAAGAACTTGGTGGCAATGCTCGTCGGCATGAAGATGCGTCCTGCATTGATGTCTTCCAAAGCACGCATCAATTGCGTGGTAATCATGGTTTTAAGAATGTAGCCTCTTCCACCAGCACGCATGGCTTTGTAGACGGTGTCAGGGTCATCACTACCCGTGAGCGTTAAAATCTTGATTTCAGGCTTTTTCACCAAAATCTGTTGAATGGCGGAAATGCCGTCCAGTTCAGGCATATTCATATCCATCAACACGATGTCCACTTCCGTATGCCCGACTCGACGCACGGCTTCGTCTCCATTGCTACAAATCCCCACCACCTTGTGCATGGATTGCAGTTCAATCAACTGCTTAATGCCTGCGGCGTGATTGGCGTTGTCATCCACCACCATAATGCGTAGAATGGGGGCTTGTAATTCGTTTTGATTTAGCGTCATGGACGGTATCTCTCCTTTTTGGTCAAGCTGAGGGGGTAAATCGTTGAGGTTGTGGAGCAAGAACTTTCATGGCGACACGACATGACGGCTTGCAGATTTTTTCAATTCCCTTATTCACAACGTGCGAAAGTCGTCGCCCTTCACTTGAAGGAGGGTCAAAAACTTATGGCATACTGTAAGTATAGGAGCTTATGGTGCTTTTGAAAATAACCTTGTGGTTTATACCCTCCGTGTGATGTAGATTAGGGGAAGATACACCTCAAAGAGGATGTATAACCATCTTTATAATTTCCTGTACCGTGTCTCTTCGTTGTCGCTACGATTTTTTGTTTGCTTATGTAGTTCTACCTACACGCCCGCACAAAAAATCTAGGCTCTTCGTCTAGCCTACTGTACAGAAAACTCTAAAGAAGGCTATATCCCATTCGTTAGAAAAACCATCGTGTTTCTCTAACGAAGAGGACAACGCCTAAGCGTTTGTTTCGCCCTTCTTTGTAAAGAAATTGTAACATTTTTTTCAAAAAAAGGCTAATACACTTTCTAGCCGTCCTTATATAGCCAAGTTTAGAGTTTTCTGTACAGTAGACTATTCCAGAAGCCTAGACTCGCAGATGGGTGATTGTACAAAGACGACCATAAGCACATCGAGAATCGTAGCGACAGCGAAGAGAAAACGAAGAGAAAACGTAGGTTATTTATAGTATTTTAAATAATTCCCCCTTCAGTGTCTATACTTTGTCGCTACGATTATTTTGTTCAGTCATGTAGGTCTATCTACACTTCTTCACAAAATAATCTAGGCTCCTCGTCTAGCCTACTGTACGGAAAACTCTTTAAAACACTATAGAAGGCTCTGCGAAAGTCCCATTCGGCGAACCTTCTGTGTCAAAACAAGCCGTTGTTCGCTTCGCGAGTGATTGCAAGCAATCAGCGTTGTGTACGTCTATGTACACGCCTCAAAAGCCGTTTGTTTTTCCTTGAATCTTCATCCGACTTGAACTTTTGCAGAGCCTTCTATAATATGCTACAAAAGTCCCTTTAGCAAAAAGCGTAAAACCTTGATGTGATCATGATAATGTTCGCTCATAAAGGTCTGCATCGACGGCAAAAATGCCATCAATGCCCACAAGCCCAGCATGATTTTCAACGGAGCCGCCACCATAAACACGTTCATTTGAGGCATCAATTTAGAAATATAGCCCAACGCCACTTCCACCATAAAAAGCAACGCCTGAACAGGGGCGGCGAGCATAATGCCTGTGCTGAACATGCCTGCCGAAACCAAGATCATCCGCTCACTTAGGATGCCCATTTTCCCCATGGCAGGCATTAAATGCAAAGGAATCAACTCAAAACTGCTATGCAGGCTCAACAACACCCAGTGATGAATCCCCAAGACCATAAACAGCACCAAGGCATATTGCGTCAACGCATTCCCTAGAATCGGGGCATTCACGCCAGAAGAAGGATCCAACGCATTCGCCATGCTTAAACCCATTTGTTGAGACAAGCTTTCCCCCGCGATATGAAAGGCATCCATGACGTATTTCATCACCAAACCCATGAGCAATCCCAAGGCGAGTTCCTTGAAAATATAGGGCAGTAAATGAGGCATATCCATCGGCACCCACTGGAGCTGTTCCACTTGTTGAGGAACTGTAAGCGTGAGGTAAAAAATCACGGCGGTGCTTAGGGCAAACCATAAACGCAGCTGCATTGGCAAAGAAGGGTGATTGAAAAAGGGTGCGACTAAAAACAAGCCACTGATTCGGCAAAACACCAAAAACGTCGCAATCAGGTGAGGCATCGAAAGCCACTGTAGAAAATCGCCCCCCAATGCTTGAACGCCTGTGGTCATGTTAGCCGTTTCCTGTGTTTTGAGCCAGTTCCAGCATAAGGGCAAACATTTTTTGCGTGTGTTGCAACATTTGTTGAAGCATCCACGGTGCCACAAATATCAGTACCAGACCGCTTACCAAGAGTTTCGGCACGAAGGTTAGCGTCGATTCCTGTAATTGCGTGACGGTTTGCACGAGCGAAACGAGCGTCCCCACCACTAGCCCTGTAATGAGCAAGGGTGCGGAAACAAGCATGATCATCCACAAGGTTTCTTTCAGTAAATCTAGGAATAAGGCTTCGTTAATCATGCTTATCTAAACCCCATCACGAGACTTTGTGAAATCAGATGCCAGCCGTCCACCAAAACGAATAGAATCAGCTTAAACGGCAAGGAAATCGTCACAGGGGGCAGGAACATCATCCCCATCGAAACCAAAATCGAAGACACCACAATATCAATGACGATAAAGGGCAAAAACAGGACAAAACCGAGCTGAAACGCCGTTTTAAGTTCTGAAATAATGAAAGATGGCAACAAGACATAAGTCGGCACATCTTTCGTGGTTTTGGGCTTCTTAATTTTGGCAAGTTTGGTGAATAGAGCCATATCTTTTTCGGACGTCTGCTTGAACATGAAGGTTCGCATGGGTTCGGTCGCCTTTTCAAGGGCGACATCCACCGACATTCTCCCCTTCATAAAAGGTTCAAAGGCGACTTTGTTGACTTCTTCAAAGGTCGGTGCCATCACAAAAAAGCTCAAAATCATTGCCAAAGACACTATTACCTGCGAAGGAGGCAAGGTCGGCGTTCCTAGGGCTTGACGCACGAGTGAAAGCACAATCACGATGCGGGTAAAGGCGGTGGTCATCACCAAAATGCTGGGGGCGAGGGTCAGCACCGTGAGCAGAATCAGAATCTGCACGCCTTGAGCCACTTGTTCAGGGCTATTGCTTTTCGCTACGCCCAATTGAATGGTAGGTAAGGCGACGCCTGCGGCATCTGCCATTGGCATGGCGACAAGCATCAGGACGATAGCGAGACCAAGTCCCCAATTCCAGTGTTGACGAGCTAGCATGGGGCAATATTCCCTATTTCTTTCTCTCTTAATGTGTTTTAGTTTAGCGTATTTTCGATGAAGGCGATTATTTTTGCATCAAGAATACAACAAATGCCGTATTTTTTGAAAGATTGACAAAGTTCTGAAATTTGCTAGAATGGTTGAACACATAGTAGTTATTGACCTATATAATCTGGATGCTGAGTGCTTCAAAAGGACTCGGTGAAGGCTGATTTTGCCATTTTTTTAAAAGGAAAAATAAATGAAAAACTCTCTCGTATAGTGTTTTATAGATAAAATGAGCTATTAGACTATTCTAGGAGCCTAGATTTTTTTGTGAAGGCGTGTACACAGACGTATAGCCAAACAAAATAATCGTAGCCACAACGAAGAGACACTGTATGGTTGATTATTTAAAATACTATACCTTCCTACATTAAAAATCCACCACCCAAACCAAAGAATAACACTTTTAAGAAGGCGGATTCAAGTAACAAGTGACGCAGGGGGGTGGCGGTGAGCGGCTGGATGTAGTATCTCTTTATTAGTTACAATAAAGAGGAGACACCACCATGCCAAAGGGCTACCAACAGCTCACCTACGAAA
>JBILSS010000172.1:0-3624 GCA_044371965.1 Vampirovibrionales bacterium | reverse complement strand
TGATTTGAGATAGGCAGGGTCTTTGCTGATGTCGTAGGCATCCATCCACAATAAGGCATGACGCACCCAAGCGTCATTGGACGCTGGCAAAACAGGGAAATCCTTAAAGGCAAAGGGACTCACAAAGGGGGTTTGCAAGGCACGCGTCCATTCACGGCTATTTTTGGCATCTATAAGCCACTGAGATTTTATACCTTCAGGGATGTAGCCTTTCAAAGCAGGCGACGTCCATAAGCGATACAACGGCGACTGCCACGAAAGATCATTGACGTTCACCTTTTCCCACAACGGATCCGCCACTTTCAGGATTTGTGCATTGCCTGTGCTATGCCCCAATTCTAACGCCGCCCATAGGAGGTAGGCATTCGCCGAATCCACGGGTTGAGACCAAAAACTTTCACGAAAATAGGGTTGAATGGGTTTATTGTAAAGTTCTTTTTCGCCCTGCCATAATAAGGTACTGTGAATCGGCTTGATGCGTTTTTCTTGCAAGGCTTTCCAGCCTTCTTGGGCTTGAATTAAGGCACTCAACGCCAAATCGGGATCCACATCTTGAAAGACCCGTGCCGCTTGAGCCAGCGTAGCAACAGCCGCTGCCGTACTTAATTGGCTGGGGGGAAGCAATTTACGCACTTGACGGTCAAATTCAGGACGCACCCTCACGCCGTCAAAAGGCTCAGGGGATCCCACGCCTTCATAAAAGCCTTTGCTTTGCATGTCCTGCATTTCTAGAATCCACCGCAAACCGTGGCGAGCTTCGTGCAAGATTTCAGGCATGCCCGCACTGGTGTCTTCCGATTGCGGATACGCCAAGCGTCCTCGTTTTTGGCTCCAAAAGGGGTTGCGTTCATAGATCGTCATAAGCGAAGATGCCACCATCGCATGGCTAAGCATATGGCGATCGTAAGTAGCACCTTCGTACCAGCCCCCCATCGGCAAACCATTGTCGATATGCCCAGCTTCTTGAAAGAAGCCGATGCCACCATCTAAGATCGATTGCCCCGAACGCTGTGTGAATAAGGCTCGTGTAGCCGCTTGCCCCACAAATTGAAAGACATTGGCGTTGACATTAAAGCCCGTGTATTCATTAAAGGCTCGGCGTTGCACGAACTGCCCAAAGGGGTAGAAATGGAAGCGTCCTTCTTTTCCTAGTTTACTTAAATCCACCAATGCTAAATCGGTGCTGATTCGGTCCACGGAAGGGCGTGCAATGATGTGACCGTCTTTCACCAGTTCGGTAAAGTTAAGGGCGGGATCTCTCACAATAGGACGAATCTGAAGTAGCACGCCTTCTAGTTCGGTGTCTAACTTGGCGTTAGCTTTGACTTTTACCCACACCAGTTTAGGGGCTTTGGGGTGATAGCCCACCTTGTTTTGCTTGACTTCCGTGAACTCTAAGGCTTTGTAAGCGGGTATTTCTGCATTAAAGACAGGCATACCTTCTTCAGCATTTGCCAGAAGCGGAAAAAATCCAGAAAATAATAAGGCTAGACTCAAGCTTCGTGCAAGGTGCATGTCTCTTCCTCTCACAGTAGATTCGTATTTATTTTAGTTTACCACACAATAAAGAAAACGCCCCCACATTTGACTCTCAAGGGGCATTTCTTTATTGTAATAACCTGCTTTTTTTGTCAGAAGTGTATTTGCCAAGTCTTCTAACGCAGATATGTAGAGTAGAAAAGAGTTTAAGGGTGGTCGCCGTAAGAGGCTACTGTAATACCGTCGATGATAGACGCTAAGTTGGCATAATTGGGTTCAGTCGGGCTAATGCGAGCTTGGACGTTCAACAATTTCAATAAGAAGAAGCTGGGTTCATCCATGCCTGCGTTTTGAGAATTAAAGGTTTCTAAACGTCCTTTGTTTTGTGCAAATGCTTTGCTAAGACTGGCAATTTGGAGGGTCTCTTTTTTTTGATCGGCATCCGTTTTAGGTGATTTTTTCTGAGAAGTAACGGCGTCTTCTAATTCTAAACGGCTGTTTCTAAGATCCATGTTAAGACCGTGGCGTTGAATGTGGAGTAAGTCGGTCTTTTTTTGGCTTAATTTCTTTTCGCTGTTTAAGTCTTCAACGGCGGTTTGTTGAGCTTGAGGATCAACCGTGACGGCATTTTTAAACATGGTGAACTTTTGTACTTTGGATTCTTCAGTGGCTTCAAAAGAAAAGATGTTAGAGTTTGTAAATTCGCTGAAGGTTAAGAAACCGTTTTTGTCCGCATCAAAGGGACTCAAAGTCTTTTTGTTTTCTGCACTAATGTTAGAAGCGTTCAATTTAATAGGGCTTACGTTGGAATTGGTAAAAGTAGGAACAGTTGGTTTAACGGGGGTTAGGGTAGTCATAAGAATGTCTCGCTCTTTTTTTGTCTTCTGGGTTTATAACACACGGGGCTTCTTAACAAGCGACTTCAACAGGGGAGCTGATGGGCTTTAAGAAGAAGGGAAGAAAGTCTCTTGAAAAGAGTCTTCTGTAGGATTTAAATGAAATGCAATTTGTCTGAATGTTGGGTCATCTGAATTAGGTAAGGAGAGGTGAGTCTTAAGCTTTTCTTAATCTCACATCTTAATAAAGTCTAAAGGATTAGATAAATTGAAAAACTGTAATATTTTGTTACAAAGTCGTAAAAAAT
The DNA here is from genome assembly GCA_044371965.1 of Vampirovibrionales bacterium. Classification (GTDB taxonomy): domain Bacteria; phylum Cyanobacteriota; class Vampirovibrionia; order Vampirovibrionales; family JAJTHC01; genus JAJTHC01. The sequence goes on along the minus strand of JBILSS010000172.1, from coordinate 1,001 downwards.
CTATCGAATTCGATACCCCCTCCGCATAGAGGACGACGATCAAGACGCCCCCTCAACAGCACGACACCTGAAACGAAACCCTCACCGTTGCACGTGCAGACAAGGGCATTAAGGAGTCGTTCGCATGATGATGTCAGCATCCCATAAAGCCGTAAACCCTTTTGAAGACTGGATTTTTGTGGATTCCAGCACATGGCAACGTGAAGTCCTCACTCCCCTCAAAGAACGTGAACTCACCCTACTTAAACGCATGGAAGCCGTCTTCCCTTTTGAAAGTCGCCTAAGTGAACGCCAAATGGCGACTTGGTTGATTTACCAGGGCTTAGACACCCAAGATTACAGCGATATGAACTGGAACGGCAAAGGCAATGAAGACCTCGACGAAAAACAAGTCGATGCCGTCATGGATACCTTTGAAGCCCTCTACAAGCTTTGCCTGCGAGATCGTGAACGCTTATTTGTTTTACAAATTAGCATGGAAGTCTTGATGACCTTTGGCAACATTCCCAATTTAAGCGAATGGTGGGAAAAGCTCGACCACTTTACCAGCAACATCGACGGCTTCATGCTCGAAGACGTCACCTTTCACGAATCGCTCGCCGAAGCCCTGAACCTACACGCCCAATATGCCTTGATTGATCAAGACATTGACACGGCTCATAAAAATCACCGTTTTCTTAAAAAGGCAGGTTATAGCTATCAGGCTGAAAAACGTGTACCTTACTTAGAGCAATGGTCTCATGTGTCGTTGATGTTAACAGAAATTTACGCCCACAAGCAAAATGTTCGTAACGCTCGCTTGTTGTACGAAGATATTTGCTTTGTGGATGAAGAACTCGCCAAAGGCAACCAGCAAGTGCTGGAAGATCACGCCAAGGGAGCCGAACTGCTCATTTGGCTCAGCCGAGAGCATCCTTCCAAACCCAAGACCCTTCAATTACAGCGGGACTTGTACAATTTGGTCGACAGCAATGTTGAAAATTCGGTGATGGTGCGTCACT
>JBILSS010000053.1:0-12367 GCA_044371965.1 Vampirovibrionales bacterium | reverse complement strand
AAATATCTGAAACAAGCTGGTATTGCTCTTCGGTAATATCGCTGGGATAAGGCATTGTAAAAAACTCTCTTGACAAACAATACCTAATTATACACCATTAACCACTTTCATGAAGATAGGTTCTAAGGAACTCTCTCATATGAATCTATCGTCTTCTTTCTCTCCGCTTAATAATCAAGCCTCCTTGAAACCAATGTCTCATTTACGCTCAGGTAGCCAAAATTCTGAACGCTTAATAGAAGGACAACTTAAAACAATCAAAAACTATCTACAAAGTATAGTTGACCATCCACCTTTAGATGCCTATTCTTGGCGTGTCATTAAGCTTATGTTTAAAACTCAAGTAGAAGATCTAACAACTTTGCGTAATAACAACGTTGTCGAAAATCCTACTGAAAAAATGAGTGGGTTATTACAGGAAATTGAAGTCTTAAAAGTTCACTTTTTAGTATTGGCGGAAAAATACGAGACCCCTCCATCGGGAACTAATATTTTCAACAAAAATAAAATAAAATAGAATAACCTTAGCCTTCGCTAGCTTGTAGATTGAGCAAGCCCAGCTCTTCAGCCACAGCGTGCCATTCTTCGGCAGGCACCAACTCCGCATGATTCCAAAACTTTTCAAGCCCGTAAAAATCACGGGCTTCGTTTTGCATCACATGCACCACGACATCCGTAAAATCTAGCAAACACCACGTATTCGCCACATCTCGCTCATCACCTGTGGCGGTATTACCTGCGTGACGGAACTCATAGGCGATTTCTTCCGCAATCGCACGAGCCTGCGGTTTCGACTGCCCTGTGCAGATGACGAAATAATCGGCAAGCGTCGTGACTTTGTCGGTTTTCAGGACTTGAATATCCAAGGCTTTTTTGGAATCGGCAAGATACGCCGCCCAAGTCGCCCATTCTAAGGCGGTTTCAGGCTTGCGATTGGGAATGTGTGTGGATGTGTTTTCAGAAAAATTTGTGGTCATCATGTGAAATCTTTATACGTTATAGGGGAATGTAAACACGCATGCGGAATGCGTTCGTTTTTTTATGTTACAATAAACACAGATGTTTTACAAAGAGATTGAAAATATGACTGCCCCTTGCTTTTTAGTGATTCCCCTAGATGCTCGCCCCGTGTGCCATTCAGCCGTGGCAGATTTGGCTCGTTTAACAGGCGTACAAGTGTTTTTGCCTCCTGCGGACTTGCTCGGCAAGCTCAAAACCCCTGCGGATTTACCCGCCCTTCGCCAGTGGATGGAACGCATCCTTCGGCAACACCCCATTCAAGCCGCGATTGTTTCCTTGGATTTATTGAGCTACGGCGGATTAATTCCCAGTCGTATTGGGGAAGAATCGAACGAAGATCTCATTCGAGAGCTTGAAAAAGGCTTGGCAATTCTGAAAGATGTACCAAAGCTCTATGGATTTTCCAGCGTTTTACGCATTCCCACTTATAATAATAGTGAAGAAGAACCCGAGTATTGGGCAGAATGGGGCGAAGTATTGTCTCGATTTTCGCAAAATCTACACAAGAAAAATATTCTGATGCAAAACTGGCGTTCCTTGGAATGGCAAGAAGAACAGCCCCCCAAAGAAATTATCAAAGATTTTGTCACCCGACGTGAGCGTAACCATTGGCACAACCTGCGTTTGTTGCAATTATTGCAACAAAAACGCTTGGAACAACTCGTTTTTTGTGAAGACGATCGGGGCGAATACGGCTTGAACGTCTACGAAGCCGACACCTTACGAGCAAGGATCGAAACACTGGAACTCACCGATTTTGCCCATGTGCAAACAGGGGCGGATGAAGTGGCTCATACCTTACTGATTCGGGCTTTGTCAGAAAGTTTAGAAGATTCCCTAAGCGTTTTTGTGAAATCGGCTCAATCGTTGGATGTGCTGGCGAAGTTCGACGGTCAACCCCTCAAACATGTGATTTATCAACGGATTAAGGCAACGGCAGCAAAACCTACGCTTAAGCTTGAAGATGCCGACGTTGTGTTGATTGTGCATGCTCCGCATTACCGCATGGGCGATCACGGTGAAGGCTCGCAAGCCGACACCACCATGAATGATGCGTATGAAACGCTGGCACTCACGACAGAAGCGGTGGCTCTTGGCAAGGCGGTTGTTTTGGTGGATGTTGCCTATGCCAATGGGGCGGATCCCTTACTATTAAAAGCCATTAAGGATGAGCCTGATGTCTTGCCACAACTCGCTGGTTATGCGGCATGGAATACCCCTGGTAATTCGGTAGGTTCTGGGCTTGCCATGGGAATGGGTTATGTGTATGCACAGAAATACCGTGTAGGTTCAGGATCTCGGCATCGTAAAACCCTTGCCACTCGCTTGCTGGACGACGGCGTCTATCAAAGCCATGTGCGTCACATTTGGCGATTGAGTCAGCGACCTTTGAATAAGGTGCATTTAACCGATGCCTTGCTGCGTCATGGGCAGTGGATCCTCAACACGCTGGGGCTTGGCAATAAACGCATCGATGCTCGCTTCCCTTGTGAACGTACCTTTGAGTGTGCGATTGAGTTTTTACGCTAGGCACTGATTTTTATCTTTGTTCCCTCTCCTAATTTTAGGAGGGGGGACAAAGACGGCTTCACACTCGTTACAATTGAAAGCCAAAAACGCATCTTTATGTTATTATTGGTCTTTGTACTAATAGCACTGCTAATGGTGCATTGTGCTTTTGTATTTTATAAAACATATAGGTGGATTTTAAAGATGATGAGTACAGTAAGACCCAATTTCGGAGATTACGTCATTGCCCTCGGTGGTCAATTTATCGGATGGCTCGGTGCCAGTTTATTGCTCGCCACGATTATTACCCATCAAGATATTATGCTTGTTCAAAATATCGACCTCCCCTTTTATAAGGATCCCAACCTTACTTTAAAAGGTCTTGCGGGTGTACTCATGTCGATTGGTCCGATTGTGGCGGCTCCTGCCATGATTCGTAGTGGCTGGTTGAGCAAGCAACCGTCTTTAGCCTTGGCTGGCGTTGCCTTCTTTATTATGTGGATGGCGATTGCGTCTGATGTAGAAAATGTGTTGTATCGTGGGATTTTGATTTTCATGGTCGGCTTCTTGTTCTTCGGCATGAGCAACATCGTGATGGACGAAAAGCGTGACTTTGATTTTGGCAAGCTTGGATCGTTTGCAGGCTTTTTAGAACTCGGTGCCTTTATTTTTACCGATGTCTTGATTGCTTTAAAAGTAGGCATCGAAGGTATTTTTCAAATTGTGGGCTGGCCTTTAAGAGCCTTACTCAGAGATGACGGCTTGCCCCCTGTGCCTTCAGTACTTTCAAGCAAAAGCTTGTGGAAAAGCCGTCGTTTTGGTGGCGTGTTCTTTTCCGTTGCGGGTATTTTCGGCATTTTGGGAGCCACGATTCCTTCCTTTGAAAGCACGGGTCTTTTATTGTTCAACATCGTAGGCGGATTGAGTGCCTTGATTGTGAACTATAGCTGGTTCCACAGTGGTTTGCAAGGCACACATTGGTTAAGCAAGTTGTTGATCCCTGGTTCCGTGTTGGCGACCTTAGGTTCTGCCGCTCGTGCCTTTACATGGGGATTCGCCCTCGATCAATTCGGGTCTCGCCTCAATGAAATGTACATTTGCGGTATGCCATTGATCACCAAGCAAGAAGAAGCCGACAAGGCCGAAAAAGCGGAGCAAATTGCATCCGTCACCAAGCCTTCTTTGACACCAAACACTAACGATCAACCCCATACAGCGACGATCGTTTAGCGGAGAAGAAAGACGCCTCCTTTTAAAAGAGAGGCGTCTTCTTCATACCAATTAAACGTACGCTATTCAATCGTTTAATTGGTATAAATTGTGTTGAATTGACAAAAACTAGTTGCGTCGAATAATATTATAGCCTGTTTCATCCATCGAATCGATGATATTACCGTGAATTACATTGTAAAGAAAACGCTGGACGGGTGAACGCTTGGTTGGGGCTGTACTACGCCATTCGGCACGACTACGAGCCACCATGGTGGTTTCAATCGTTTCAGGGGAATAGCCCTTTAAGGTTAGTATCTCAACATCAGGCGTAAACGCCGATGCCGTCATGGGGGCGAATGAACTTAAAGCCAAAACCAAAGTGAGTAAAGCGATTTGTATGTTCATGGTAAAATCCTTATGCGTTTTAAAACCTTCACGGTTCTTATATCAGTTTAACGCAAAGATTTCTGAAAGCGTATCCCTTAAATAGAGGGGCATCCACAAAATGCCTGAACTTGAACAAAACCCCGCCACCCCCTTGCTTGATGCCTTGTTGAATTACACGACACTGAAACGCAGGCGATTTCATGTGCCTGCCCATGTGGGTAACGCCTTTTGGACGGGCGAGCTAGCTGAAAAAGCGGATGCACTAGGGCTTCAAACAAGCCTGATTCAACATGATTTAAGCGAACTTGAAGGCTTGGATGTCCTCTCCACACCCGAAGGTGTTATCGCGGAAAGCCAAGCACTGACGGCGTTACGATCCGGTGTGGCTCATAGTTTTTACTTGATCAATGGGGCTTCAGTGGGATTACACGCCGCCCTAATGACGGCGTTTCAGCCTGAAGACGTGGTCTTGATGCCTCGTAATGTGCATCGAGCGGTCACGACTGGCATGGTGATGACGGGCATCCGCCCTGCATGGTTTACCCCCACTTGGGAAGCCGATTGGGGTATTTGGGGAGCCGTCACCCTTGAACAATTAGAAGAAGTGTTTGTAAACAACCCCACCGCCCAAGGCGTGGTGATTACATCCCCCACTTATGAAGGCATTGTGAGTGATATAGACGGCATTGCTCAATGGTGCCAAACCAAAGGGATACGCTTGATTGTGGATGAAGCCCACGGCAGCCTGTTTGGGCATACGCCCAGCACACCACCTTCAGCGACGCAGTTTCAAGGTGTGGATGCCGTGATTCAAAGCTTCCACAAAACCGCTGGATCGCTTACACAATCGGCAGTTCTGCACCTTCCGCACGGCTCTTCGCTTTCATCCCAACGCTTGCAAGATGCCCTAAACCACTTGCAAAGCACGAGTCCGAATTACTTGCTACTAGCGAGTTTGGACTTAAGCAGTGCGTGGCTAGGTTCTTTAGCAGGGCAGGCACAACGGCAAAGCCTATGGCGAAACATCAAGGCGATACGAGAGCGAATCCATGGTATGACGGCGTTTCAGCTTCTTGAAACACCCAATGGCAAGGCGACAAGTTTGGATAAATTGCGTCTTTACCTGCGTCATGCCTATCTTAACGGGCAAACATGGGCGGATGAACTAGAACAAGATCACGGTATTTCTTACGAGCTGGCGAATCCCTATGGGGCATTGTTCTTTGGGCAAATCGGGCATACCCCAGCGGATTTCGTCGCCTTGATGCAAGGCTTACAAGCTGTTGCGAAATCGCATCCAAAGCACTTGCATCCGCAGTATTGTGGGGAAGCAACGTCTTTTTTTGAGACGATTGAAACGCCTGTTTTGCCAGAAGTGGACGGTGCCTTGTCGCCCCGTGACGCATTTTTCAGCCTCGCTGAACGCTTGGCGGTGGATGAGCAATTAATCGGTCGTTTGAGTGGGGAAACGGTGGTGTCTTGTCCACCAGGGATTCCCGTGTTGTTGGGTGGGGAGCGTATTCAAGCGACGCATCTGCCGTTTTTGACTCATCGTGACGATCTCTTCGTTTTGGTATAAAGGAGTTTTTAAAAACATCCCTAGCTTGGTGTCTGATACCAAATTGTTACAAACTTGTCATATAGATACAAAACTGTATAATGAGCGTATACCTTTGAATTAATTAGGTACTTATACTGCTTAAACGAAACTGGAGATTTATTCGTTTAATGGGTATTTAGGTCATGTTATCTATATTACATCGCCTGTGAATTTCTACTGCAATTACAACGTTATTTATGGGGAGATTTCTTATGTCTAACAACAGTACACTTTTGGAACGCTTAAACGTCTTAAGCTACGGTCAAGAAATACGAAAAGGGCTAAGAACCTTGGCAGTCGTTGCCACCCGCACCACTCGTTTTCGCAATCGAATGTTAAGCTACATTACCTTTCCAGAAGGCTTGAAGGTGTTGGCTCATATTCGTAACGGGTTTGCTTTACCCTTAGGTGTTAACGAGTTCATTAAAGACGGAGATGTGTTGATTTTCGAATCTCAGCTAGAAGATGCTTCTATACAACGCCTCGTTTTTTAGTGTCTAATGTCCTTGAATAAACCTTGACAAAGCTCTATTTCTTTATGAAAAAATAGAGCTTTGTAACGTAATGTAACCGATTGGCAATTCTTGGGTAGCCTCTTCCTTTATTAAGGTGTATCAAGCAAGAGAAAAGATTCAACATTTGGATTATAAAGAGTAGCAGGAGTATCACCCATGATTCATTCAGTCGCAAGTCAATCTTCCTTAGCCAACAACGCCAGTGTTCGTCAAAGCATCACCGAAGCCGATCGCTTTAGCCATGTAAGAAAGCATTCTTGGTTAAAAACTTTTATGATGACAAATCCGATTACCGCCCCTGTGGCTTTAGTTTCAGAATTGGTTTCAGGCACAAAGCGGAGATAATTCCCGTAAAACGCTTTACACGTCAAACCAATTATACCTTCACTGTCGCCCCAGTGAAAAAATCCCTCTTGCGTTGCTCTCAATTCCGCAAGGGAGGTTTTTATTTTCAAAGGTAGAAGATGAATAAAGGTTGGGTGTGGTAAACTTTAGAGAGGATTTTTCTTGAGTTCCTTTATAGTCACGTTTAGAATTTTCTTAATAGTAGGCTCCTAGAATCCACCTATACGCTATTCAATCGTTTAAATGGTATAAGACCGTGGATCCAATGGCTGGTAAAATACTGGCTTTTTGTTGGGCTTTTTTCTTTTCCTTTTCTGCTGAATCTTTTTTGATGCTATCATAGAGTAGATTTATTATAGAAGGCTCTGCAAAAGCCGTTTGTGGGAGTGAGATTGCCACGCTACGCTCGCAATGACGGTGTGTTTTCTCACTTTCGCAGAGCCTTCTATAGCCAAACAAGGAGTCCCCCGATGATCTCGAAAACCGTTGAAATTGTGACCCAAAAATTGAAGGATGCCTTTGCTCCACAAGCCTTTGAACTCATTGACAATAGCTGGCAACACGCAGGGCATGCAGGCAACACGATGGGTGGTAGCCATCTTGATATTCGCCTCACCAGCGAGGCATTTGAAGGCGTTTCCACCTTGAAACGGCATCGTATGGTGCATGAAGTCTTGAAAAACGAGATGCAAGGCCCTGTTCACGCCCTTGAACTCACTTTGCGAAGCCCTAATGATACCAATTAAACACCCTTACTGTCGAGGCTTTTTGAGGTTTTGGAATAGAGCTTTTTTAACCACAGGCGAGGGTTCCGCCTCCGTTGAGGCTTCCTGCGTCTGCATAGAACTCGTTAGTTGCTGGTAAGCTTCCGCAGATAAGTTTGCCACCTGCCACAAGCTTTGCTTAAGCAAAGTCAATCGTTGCGGTTCGTGCAAGTACCAAAAGCCCACAAGAGCTTCAAAGCTGGTAGAAATACGAGAAATCGCCTGCTTATTACGCCGATGATTCGCCACACCCACGTTCCGCCCACGACGCAGAATCTCCTGCTCCGCTTCGCTCAAGTCAGGCAAAAGCACCTGCAACAAGGTCGCTTGAAAAGCCCCACATGCCAAACGGATGCTTTCTTGATGAATCACCTTCACCGACGCATTGGGAAACGTCCACATGACCCATTCACGCAATAACAACTCGTAGACGCCGTCACCCAAGTGAGCCAAGACTCGCAAGGGCAAGTCTTCCAAACCTAAGCTGGGGGCGATGGCGACTTGAGGCAAAGACCTGCCCAAAAACGCAGGAGCCTCTTCCTGATTTTGAAAATTAGCGAGAAAGGACTGCTCATCATCCATTAGGCGAGATCCGCCGTAGATGAGGCGGTGGCGGTCGTCCAGCCCCCTGCACGATCCACCAAGTGAAGCCCTTGGGCTTGCAAGGCGTTGCGAATGGCATCACTGCTAGCGAAATCTTTCGCCAGCTTGGCTTGGCGACGGGCTTCCAATTGCTCTAAGACGTGGGCTTTTTCCGCAGGAGCCACGCCGTCCACCACATGAAAATCGCCTTTCGCAGGGGCTTTTGCGTCTTCCAAATACGCCACAGCAGGGAGCAAGTCAAAGCCTAGCACCCATGCTTCTTCCACCAACGTATTAAGCAGGGTCTTGGTTTTGTCAGGATTTTCGCTTTGTTTTAAGTCCTTAAAGGCTTTGCCCCATTCCGCCAAGGCTCGAGGCGTATTCATATCTTGAGCCATCACCGCCACAAAATCAGGATGCTGTTCATTAAGCACCGCCCAATTCGCCTTGTGAAGCACGGCTTCTTTCAGCCACGCTTCATTGAGTTGTGCCACTTGCATGCCCTTGGCGAACTGTTGCAACAGCTTGTGCCAGCGTGTTTTGGCTCCGTTTAGGGCATCTGGGGTGAAATCGACAGGCATGCGGTAATGATGCCCCAACATAAAGTATCGTAAGGTATTGGCGTCATAATGTTCGAGCAAGTCACGCACGGTGGCAAAATTGTGGAGGCTCTTGCTCATTTTTTCGCCGTCGACGTTGACGAATCCGTTGTGCATCCATGTGTTAACGAAGGGATGCCCCGAGCAACATTCACTTTGAGCGATCTCATTTTCATGGTGAGGAAACATCAAATCCGCCCCACCTGCGTGAATGTCAATCTGATGCCCCAAATTCTTAAAGATCATGGCTGAACATTCAATATGCCAACCTGGTCTGCCAAATCCCCACGGAGACGACCACCCATAAGGCGTTTCGCTCGATTCGGCGGATTCTTCCACACGCTTCCACAGGGCAAAATCGGCGGAATGACGCTTCTGCGTGTTGACATCCACTCTAGCTCCTGCTTGTAAGGCATCGATCGGTTTACGAGCCAGCTTGCCGTAAGTGGGCATCGAAGGCGTGTGAAAATACACGCCGTCATCCGTGACGTAGGCGTGATCTTTTTCAATCAAGGTGGTAATCATGGCGTGCATGGCATCGATGTGTTCGGTGGCTTTCGGCTCAACCGTAGGAGACAACGTGTTAAGACGTGCTAAATCTTCATGAAACCGCTGGGTGTAGGTCGTGGCGATGGCTTCAGGGGTTGTACCTGTTTCACTCGCACGCTGGATGATTTTATCGTCAACATCCGTCAAATTACGGGCATAAGTCACCTCATAGCCGAAAAATTGCAGGGTGCGAAACAAGACGTCCCACGTAATGTAACACCTTGCGTGACCCAAGTGAGCGTCGTTGTAGACGGTGGGTCCACAAACGTAAAGCTTGACTTTGCCCGATTCAAGCGGTTGAAAAGCTTCCACCTGACGGCTTTGTGAATTGTAAAAGTGAAGGGGATGAGTAGAAGACATCAAGGGTGAAGGATCCTTTTATACAGCAGATTACGAAGCAGGTAAATCAATCGGATGCGTCGGGGCGTGTTTTTCATTTGATACAGGCGGGACGTTCAATCGCCAATTTAAAAACGGCATAGACGGCTTGGCTTGCGAAGGAGCCACAACCACCGATTCCGTGGCAGGAAAGCTATACGGTTTTTTGCTTGGCAAAACATCGCCAAATTGCTGTTGCACTTGCGGATGCCAGCTCGCCACAATCGCATCGATTTTGGCTCGTTCTTCCTGCGTCAAATATGTTTGAAGTTCTTGCAAGCGAAGCCGAATGGTTTTGTCTTGCTTGGGGGCGTCTTTCAAGGCGATTGCTTGCTTTTCAGCGATGCGAAACCATTGGTACGCCAAATGGGGATTCTTCCCTTTTAGGTAGAAGTTTGCCAATTCCTTTTGGGCATCCGTATTGCCTTGCTTGGCGGATTTTTCAAACCAATAGCGAGCCAGTGTGCCATCCGCATTACCACCTTGCCCTGCTTGATACAAGCGTGCCAAATAGAGCTGGGCTTCGCTGTCGCCTTGCTTGGCGGACTGTTCTAGCCAGTAGCGAGCTTGCACCTTGTCTTGCGGAATATAGTCGTGGGCTTGGGCGTCTTTCACCTTGATGCCTTCGTTAAACGCCATGCCGAGAAAGAATTGGGCCTTGACTTCCCCCCCTTTGGCGGAAGCGTCCAAGCAGGCGAAACCTTCGCCGTATTGAGGCGTTTTATTGGGGGAAAAGAGGAGTTCCAAGCTTCGTTGGTACTGGCTTTGGCTGTCTTGAGCTTGGCAGCGATAGGCGAGGTACGCAGGGGCTTTGGCGGAAGAATGAGTCTCGGGGGCTTTTACCGAACTGGTGGGAAAGAGGCTCATGAAGAGGGTCATCAGGCTCATGCCCATGTAATAGCATTCGTTCATTGGGGGGGAGTCGCCTCTTAGGGTTTATAGTATCCGCTATATAAAACGGTCTATGGTCTCTTCGTTGTCGCTACGATTTTTTTGTTTGGTTATGTCGGTTTAACTACACGCCCGCACAAAAAATCTAGGCTCCTAGAATAGCCTCATAGCCTGTTTCATCTATCGAACACTATAGGATGCAAAGATGAATTTCATTGTACTACAAAATTCTGAAATAAGAAAGCAGATCGACATTAAATTACAATTGTAACAATTTATAAACAATCGTCAATTGTAAGCATTTTAAATTGTTTATTAAGGCATAGAAAACATTCAACCCTTGTTCAAAGATAATCCCCCCTGTGTAACCCCTTTTAAGATAGACCGAAAGAAGAAATACCATGATTTCCAAAGCCCCCAATACGAATCTTCAAATTCAACCATTATTTCCTGTAAGAACCAATGCTGGTGGAAAAGTCGATACGAGTGCTGTCCCTACTGAAGATTCAAAGAACGCAGCCAGTGCAACAGCCAAGCTTCGGCAAGCAAAAGCAAGTAAGCCTCAAATTCAAGCGTTGAAAGACAATACCCAAGGGCTTCAGTCTCCTGTTTCACAGGCTAACACTGCTAACTTTAGAACCTTGACCAACTTTCAACTAGAACAAACTGAAGCTATTCAAGTTTTTCAAGCGTCTTTAGGAAATATAAATGCTCCAAAAGCAGAGTTTAAGTTTGACGGATCCTTTAATGTAGAAGATGCTAAAGCAACCTTAGACGCTAGTGCTAAAAGTTTTACGGGGAGCTTACTAACATCTACTACTGACGCACAAATCAATGCCGATGATGCAAATAATGCAGGAAACGAAGCCTTATCATCTCTTGATGAAGCCAGTGGCTTACTGGGTGGTGGATTGGGTTCCATTGTGGGAGGTGGCACAAAAATTGCCACATCTATTCCCATGTTTTCTAATCCTTGGACAATACTTCCCGCTATTGCATTGGCTGGAGCAGGTACTTTGGAAATAACACAAGGTGGTCAGGAAGTCTTCAAAGGTCAAGAAACCTCCGAAAATGCTGAAAACACTGGTGAAAATGCTACAGCAACATACACCGCAACGGCTGAAGACCTTAAGAATAATAGTACCAACCTTGAGCAACTCAACACCTTCTACACAGGCGTTAATAATAGTGTATTCCCTACACTTGCAGATGCCGAATCCAAGAATCAAAAACTCTTCGCCTTAGGCGATTCTCTTGGTGCGAACGTGCAAGCCCCTGAAAATCCAGCAAGTCCAGCTGGAGCATCTAATGGCATGGCTCCAACAACGCCAGCCACAAACACAGGCTTCGTAGCACCTTCTGCTACCCCTGCTTTTAATCTTTCGGATGCGTCTTGGGCGACACCTGTAACACCTTTAACGGGTGCTTCGACACCAACGATCCAAGCCCTTGGCGTGTCTCCACTCGCTGGAGGAAATAGCCAAGAAGCCAACGCTCAAGCAGGTGGCTTGACTGCGGAAGAAAAACAATTCATGACCGCTTTTCAAGCAAACAGAGGCATTGTTGATTCTGCGAATGGTGAAGCAGAAAGAGCTAAGGCATCTGCCCCACAAGGATTTAATAAGGACATCCCAACTACAGTAGCAGATGCTTCTCAATCTCAAGGCTTACAAGAACTCTATGCCCGTTTACAAGCCAAAGAACAAGAAGCTCAGAAGCAAAACAACGGACTCCAGGTTCCTAAACTCGGGCAAAATGCTCCACAAAACGCCTTGGCTCCGCAAGAACCGCTCGTTAATCCAGTCGATCCGAATGCGGTGGCTCAAGCCCCACAAGATCTAGCACAAAGATCATTGATCATTCCTAGTTTTGCCCCAAAAGCTCCAGCTCTTCAACCCGCCCTCGTCTAATTCTCTCTTTATTTATTTTCTTTCTCTCTCTCTCTCTCTAACACTCCAAGCCTGTGGTTTCACCCGAAGCCACAGGTCTTGTGTTTCAGGGCATCTGCCTGTATAC
>JBILSS010000052.1:0-12393 GCA_044371965.1 Vampirovibrionales bacterium | reverse complement strand
TACTTCGCACACGCACTTTAACGCCCCAACGACGGGCGGCTTCCACCGAGCGTGGATGCAAGACTTTCGCCCCTAATCGAGCCAATTCCATCATTTCAATGTGAGCAATTTCGTCCAGCTTAATGGCATTCGGCACAATGCGAGGATCGGTCGAGTAAACGCCTGTTACATCGGTGTAAATATCGCAGGCATAGGCGTTTAAGGCACCTGCAATGGCAACGGCGGATGTATCAGATCCCCCACGCCCAAGGGTGCAGATTTCACCTTTACTATTTTCGCCTTGAAAGCCTGTGACAATCACGATCGTCCCTGCTTCAAGCAAGGTATTCAAATAAGCGGTTTCGACATCTTTAATGCGAGCGGTATTGTAAACATCTTCTGTTCGAACGCCTGCTTGAAAGCCTGTAAGGGCAATGGCTTTATAGCCACGGCTTTGCAAGTGCAACGCCAACAAAGAAGCAGACACCATTTCGCCTGTAGCAAGCAACATGTCATAGTCCCGACCTTGTGGGGAGCTATTGAGTTCGTTGGCGAGTGCCACCAAGCCGTCGGTGGTTTTGCCCATGGCAGACACAATCGCCACGACTTGCGTACCTGAATCGTAAGCGGTGGTGATGATGTCTGCCACGCCTTTGATTTTGTCGGTGTCGGCGAGTGAGGAGCCTCCGAATTTTTGAACCAGCAAACGTGTCACGTTGATCTTCCCTTTAAACAAGTCTAGCCTTTCTACTATAGTAGAAAGGCTAGACTTCAGTCAAGCAAATTTTTAGAGATATTCTGATTTTTTCACTTGGAAAAATCAAATATTTCTTATTTCAAAGAATTAAGGTATGCCTTTTTTGAATATCTAAGTACCTTGTATTTTAATGTATAAATTTTAGTACTCGATACTATTGGGATTCCTATTAAAACGATCCTGCATATCTGTAGCTTCTGTTTCCCAGTTAGACGAACGGATCTTAACTTCAATATCTCCTATTAGAGTATTTATTCTTTCCTGTAACTTTTCCGTTTGTTTAAATGCTTCAACCTGCTGTAGTAAATCACTAAGATTGTTTGCTAATTGATCTAGAGCCTTAACTTTCTGCTGCGTTTGATGTTGATCCTCTTGCCACATACAAAGCCTTTGAAATTGGTTGCTATATCTGTCGAATTGCTTTACTAAAAATTGTTCTTTAGTTCCACTACGTTGAGCCTGAGCTGAATTGACTGATGAGTTATAGTGTTTTATAGATAAAATGAGCTATTAGACTATTCTAGGAGCCTAGATTATTTTGTGAGGGCGTGTACACAGACGTACATAACAGAACAAAGAAATCGTAGCGACAACGAAGAGGCAATAGAACATTTTATATAGAAAATACTATATGTTGGGTGGGAGGGGTAAATGAACGAAATTGTACCGACATAAAAAGTCCTTTCTTTTAAGGGGGTAAACATACAACAAAAATATTTGTCGTATTGATAGAAAGCCCACTCAAGCCGAAAAGATGCCAGCCCTAAAAAACCGTTACAAACCGATACAATCCTACCCCAAACAACGATACGCCCCTTGCACGTGAAAACTTCGACTACGAGCCTTAAGCTCCGAAAGCATCCGCCCTTCGGCGATGGTGGCAAGATTGCCTTCCATATCCAAATAAAAGCGATAATCCCCATAATGCTCACGAGTGGGGCGTGATTCGATTTTCGTCAAGTTCACCCAATACCGCTGAAAGACTTGCAAGTATTCCGTCAAAACACCGGGGTATTCATGCAAACCCACACACAAGGACGTCTTCAATGATGGATTTTCCTGCTTAAAACGTGGGAAGTCTTGGCTCCATTGCGGAGCCGTGGTCACCATGAAAAAGCGGGTGACGTTATGGGTGGCATCGCTAATGTTGCGGTCGATGATGTGCAGACCATGCAGGCTCGCTGCTGTTTGTGTCGCTAAAACCCCGATGCCTTGAGCATCTTCAACGGAAAGTTCAGACAAGCGTTTAGCGGCTTCAGCGGTGGATGCCGTGGGAATCAGTTGCACAGCGGATCCAAACCGTTGACGGAGCGAATCCTTACATTGCCCCAACGCCATTTGATGCGAATAGATCGTGTGTAGATCGGTGGAACTGGTCGGGCTTTGTACCATTAACGCATGTTCGATGACTTGCAAGAACTCGGCTTGCACAAACGCATTGTGAGCAGGGTTGCCTAAGAACTCAAGCACTTCAACCACCGTGCCTTCTAAGCCGTTTTCGTACGGCACAATGGCGATGTCGACTTGCGAATCCACAAGGGCTTCTAGCAGATGCGTCAAGGTATGGAAGGCGAGTTCAGCAGGAGCCGTTTTCATCGCTTGCCAATGCGACAGTGCGGTGGCGACGGCTTGGTGTGAGTTGGAGCCTTTCGGTCCAAGATATCCGAGTGTGAGGGGGGGCATTTTAATACGCTTTCTTTTAAAATTGAGGGATTATTTTAATATAGCATAGAAATCGAAAGCTCGTCATCCCGATTAAAATCAGTCGAAAAGCTCGCTTGCGGACGAGCTAGTTTGATGTATAGAAAGCTCTGCAAAAGTTCAAGTCGGATGAAGATTCAAGGAAAAACAAACGGCTTTTGAGGCGTGTACATAGACGTACACAACGAAAAAACGGCTTGTTTTGACACAGAAGATTCGCCGAATGGGACTTTCGCAGAGCTTTCTATAGCCAAGTGTAGAGTTTTCTGTACAGTAGGCTATTCTAGGAGCCTAGACTCGCAGATGGGTGAGGTGTACAGAGACGACCATAAGCACATCGAGAACCCGAGCGACAACGAAGACGCCAGACGCTATTTAATCGTTTAATTGGTATTAAGGGGTGGAGTAATCCACATCCCCACCAGTTAATGGAGCGGTCTATAGATTTTCAGCTTCCGTGCCGAAAGTGGATAAAACCTTCCTCTATGTTTAAGGACTCGTCCCCCCATGGCATTTAATCCCCTTTCTTTTAAAAAGAATAACATTCCTTCGGCAACAGTGCTTCCGAAGGAAGAAGACGTGTCTCAAACACAGAAACAGCCTCAAACAGGGACGCCAACCCCCACTCAAGAACCCACTCCAGCACAGACTCAAACATCTAGCTCCCCCCTTCAGCCTTCTCAAGATCCTCGCAGTGCGTTGCCTAAGCAGGCCCCTGCTCAAGCCCCCGTGCAAGCCAGCACCATAGCACCCGCAACGCCAGCCAAATACGCCAAACCCCAAGGCACGGATGCCTTACTTGCTACGAAGAATCCGACCCTTGCCAAACCCGTTCAAGCCCGCCGTATCGGTGATATTTTGGTAGATCGAGGCTATTTGACCCCTGCACAAATTGAAGGGGCGTTGTCTGAATCTAAAGCCACAGGTGCGACGCTGGGAAGCATTGTGACCCGTGCAGGTTATTTGACCGAAGAGCAATTGGGGATGTGTCTCGCTGAATTGCATGGCTTGGAATACATTCGAGGCAAAGATATTTACCTCAAGCCTGAAGTCGCCAGCTTGATTCCAGCCAACTTTATTAAAACGCACTTGGTGTTACCACATCGCTTAGACACAGAAGCCGAACGGCTTGAAGTGATTATTGCTCACCCAGACAATACACGCGTGCTAGATGATATTGCGTTGATGACCCGTTACCGAGTCGTGGCGAAAGTCTGTACGACTTCTGAAATTTCACACTTAATTGATCAATTTTTTGCCACCAAATACGTCGCTGAAGAACTCATTGAAGCCTTGGAAACGGATGTCTTCCTCAATAAAGAAGATGAGCAAGAAGATATTTCCAGTATAGAAGTCAACGCCGATTCTGCCCCCGTCGTACAGTTTACCAGTGTTTTGTTGACGGAAGCCATTGAAAAAGGGGCATCAGATATTCACTTAGAACCGCAACCCCAGCGTTTTTTGATTCGTTTTCGTATTGACGGTATTTTGAAAGAAATCCATAGCTTGAGCATTAAAATGGCACCTGCTATTATTTCACGTCTTAAAGTTATGGCGAAACTCGATGTTTCTGAACGTCGGCGTCCGCAAGATGGTCGCTTGAAACATGCGTATGGCAGTAGCTTTGTTGATATGCGTATTAACACGATTCCCCTTTCTTTTGGGGAAAAAATGGTTATTCGTGTTTTGAAAATGAGTGCCAGTTCAGGGCAATTAAGTAAGTTGGGTATGGAAGACGAAAACCTCAAACGACTGACGAAGATGATTCATTCTCCACACGGCATTGTACTGGTTACAGGACCCACAGGTTCAGGAAAAACCACCACCTTGTACGCTGCGTTGAGAAATATCGCCAGCCCCGAACATAATATCTCTACGATTGAAGACCCTGTCGAATACGTTTTAGCAGGGATCAACCAAATGCAGGTGCAACCCAAAGCAGGCTTGACCTTTGCCTCTTCCTTACGAGCCTTATTGCGTCAAGATCCCGATGTCATCATGCTTGGGGAGATTCGAGATTCAGAAACACTTGAAGCGGCACTTCAAGCCGCTATGACGGGTCACTTGGTGTTAAGTACGGTTCACGCCAATAGCTGTGCCAAAACGGTGGCTCGTTTGCTAGATATGGGGGCACCCTCTTACCTCGTGTCCACTTCGGTGGTAGGGATTGTGGCTCAACGTTTGGTACGTTCTTTATGTGGTAGTTGTAAAAAGCTCACCACGCCTTCAGAAGAAGATTTAGAACTCTTAGGGGAACCCAAAGAAGGTGAAGCCCCTTACCAAATCCATGAAGCGGTAGGATGTGCCCAATGTGACCATTCGGGTTATAAAGGGCGACGTGGCATTCATGAAGTGCTGATGATGAATCGTGAAATTGCTCAACTCATCGATGATGGAGCCTCTTCTGTTACGATTGAAGACACGGCAATTAAATATGGCATGAAGCTCTTATTGGACGACGCCAAACGCTTGGTGAAATTAGGTGTTACCACAACTAAGGAAGTTCGACGTACCTTAGGGCATTAAGTTGCTCTTACTCTCTTTCTTCATAAGGATTTACCCGCTATGCCTGTTTTTGCTTATAAAGCCTTAAAATCAGGAAATTATGACCCTGTTAACGCTCGTTTAGAAGCGAAAGACATTCGCCATGCCAAGCAACAGCTTAGAGACATGGGCATGTTGGTAAAAAGTTTGGAACAAGTGCAAGATCAACGTGCTGAAGACGCATTAAAAAAATTGCTCTTGCAGTTTTCGTTTAGCTTGCCTGAAAAACAACTGCTTGTTTTTGTGCAACAATTAGCGGTTGTACTTGAAGCGGGTATTCCACTGATTGAATCTTTGTTTATTTTGGAACAACAAACGACTAACCCTAAGCTTCAACAAATTTTAGCGGAAGTGCGTCAAGAAGTCATTAATGGTAAGATTTTTTCGGAAGCCATGGCACAAACAGGTGCCTTTGATCGTTTGTTTATTACTATGCTGAAAACAGGGGAATCGACAGGGGAATTAGACAACGCCCTATTCGCTTTATACGAATTGAGAGACAAGGCTTATAAGCTTCGTGGCAGAGTCCAAAAAGCCATGACGATGCCAGCCATTGCGGGCTTGGTTATTTTTGGGGTTATTATTTTGATGCTGACCTTCGTTATTCCACAATTTCAAGAGTTCTTTAGCTCTCAAGGAGATGAACTCCCGTTCATTACGACGATGATGATTACCCTAAGTAAGGTGGTTTGTGATTTTTGGTGGATCGTGATTTTAGTCACCGCTGGCGTTTGCATTTGGTTTAACATTTACCGCCAAGGGATTGGTAAACCTGTGGTGGATCACATTCTGATTAAGATCCCTGTCGTGGGGGGGCTGGTGACTCGTGTGTATACGCTACGCTTTATCTCTACCTTAAACACACTTATCAGTGGAGGGGTCATCCTTACTGAAGCGTTGGACAAGGCGTCTGCCACGATTCCGAACCTAGATTTTCAAAATGCCTTTGTTTCTGCCAAAGAAACCTTGATGAAGGGTGGCGCCATTTCTAAAACACTTGAAAAAGAAGGGATTTTCCCTCCTATGGTCACTAAAATGATGTCCATTGGTGAACAAACAGGCGAATTTGAAAAAATGCTCAAAAAAGCCATTGGCTTTATGGATGACGAAGTCGATGCTGCCATGCACGCCATGACGGAGATGATTCAACCGCTGATGACCGTTGTGGGTGGGGGGATTATCCTATTTATGTTTGCCGCAATTTACTTGCCGATTTTCCAAATCGCCAAAGGTGGGTAGGGTTTTCTTTCCCAAGAGAAGCTTTAGCTTCGACAGGTTAGGGGGCGGTTAAACCTACAAACGTAGTCTAGGGTTTAACCTCACCCTCGAACGTCTTTCAGACGTTCTCTCCCTCTCCTAAAATTAGGAGAGGGCTAGGGAGTAAGAAGATTTCTATAACGGCTTGGTAACGTTTTGTAAACATTTGAAGCGTTGGGGTTCCAAAACAGATTTTGCGGTTTTTTTGCCAATGTTAGGTCGTCTCGATATAGCGAGACCCCTTTGTTTTAACCCAACGTATAAAATAGGAAAAATTGAAATGAAAACGCTTTTCGCCCCCACCCCCTCATTTAGCCCACCAACCAAGCCGTCGCATGCCCCACAGGCTCGACAAGGTGTTTTGGTTACAGACCCTCAATTAGTAAACGAGATGCTTCGAGCGATAGAGACGCACAACTTCAAATCGTCAGGATTTGGTTGGACGACTCTAAGAGAGGAGCCTAAAAAAATAAGCAACATGATAGGTTCTTTACTCGGGATTAATCCCCAAGAGACCCAGGTACAGACATTGCGTATAGATGGACATGAATTATTTAAGGAACTTTGTGATCAGGTAGGTGCTGGATACGGTAGCCGCGAGCGTGGCGACTCCAAAGAGGCAGTTATTCGCACTCTAAATTTCTTAAAAAACCCACAGGAAGAACGCCCTGTTGCTTTACAAATTGGTCAACTTACTCAGCGGTTTGAGCCTACGGGTTCTCCTGATTGGAGGAGGCATTATAATCGTAATTATTACGAATATGAGCCTAAAGACTCACCATCTTTAAGCCCTAATTTAGGACGATATCCCATTACCACTTCTTCCACTTATGAGCGTAATTTCATTCCTTTAGTCGGTGAAAAAATAGATAATCAGCCCAGCGTTATAGGTTATATACCTGGATCCTATGACAAAAGTCTGAAGAAATACTATATAGGAACAGGAACATCTGAAACCTTAGAAGCCTTTTTAAATGCAAACCCCAAAATGTTTTCGGATACAAGCAAGATCAAAAACTTGTACGCTTAAAAAATAGCGTGATGCTTCCGTTAAAGAACTACAAGGTCTATGCTATTCTGTCTAAAAGAATGGCATAGATTTTTTGTAGAGTTTTACATTAAACAAATGATTTTTTGCTCATGGATGCGTTAAAGCTCTTTTAGTAATATATAATTTTTTAAACAGTCATAAGTCCGTAAAGAGATTTTCCAACCATGCCTATTCAAGCCTTAAAGCGTCATGCATACATTCCGATTTCCTTACTTTCAGCCTTGGGCTTTACTTGTCTGCCTGCTTTTGCAGAAGATGTCGGCGGAATTACGCCTACCAGCAACCCTGGATCGTTGACCAACACAGGCTTAGAGCAAGTCAACAAGAAAAACCGCCTCGATCGCAACCCGATCTACGGCATTGTGGAAAATGAAAAAATCAAAGCCACCGATGAAGTCATCAAGCTTGACCTGCCTGATACCCTAGACACGCCGTCTTTTCAAATCTACGACGACTTGCATCACCTTCAAATTGTGGGCAATAGCATCTTTAGTCAAGCCGATTTCAAGCCTTTGGTAGACGTCTTTTTAGCCAGCAGTCGAAGCACCAAAGACGTGCAAAGCCTGATTCACCAGATTGATCGTAAATACTATGAAAAAGGCTATCTGACCAGCAAGACTTTTTTTGAGAGTGCGACAAATCATACCTTGGTTTTGCGAGTGGTGGAAGGGCGAGTGAGTCACATTGAAGTAGACGGTAACCGATTCAAAAAAGACAAACGCATTTTGCAGGATCTAAAAGTTCAATCGGGTGATATTTTGAACCTCAAAGAATTGCAAGAAACTGTTGAAAGCATTAATAGTTCGCAAGATCTCTATAAGGTCAAGGCTCGTTTGAGTGCAGGCAAAGAAGCAGGCGAAAGCGTGCTGACCTATGAAGTGGAAGAACGCCTGCCGTTTAAATTGTCTGTGTTTAGTGACAATCGGGGGCGTCCGTTGATTGGGCAAACCCGTTGGGGAACCGAGTTTGAGTATGCCGATCCCCTAGGCAAAGGCGACAAGCTCACCTTGGGCTATACAGGGGCGAGAGGCACCACCATTGCCGAATCCGCCTATACCATTCCCATTAATAATAAAGGTACCAGCGTAGGCGTGGCGTACAGCTTTGCTTACGTTCATGTGCAGAACCGCAAAGGGCCAGATCGCTTAACAGGGACTGCTCACAATTATAGTTTGTTTTTGAATCAAAACGTTGAACAAGTTAAGGGGCTTTCATTAAGTACAGGACTCAATCTACGTAAAATTACGTCATTCGACAACGGCGTGCAATCAGGCGAAAGCGATGTCACCAGTGCAACGGCAGGCTTTAATTGGGATGGCTCCGATAAAGTGGGACGAAGCAACCTCAACGGCACCGTCACCGCAGGGGGGGCAATGTGGGGAGGCGACAACACCTTCATGAAATACGAACTAGCAGGCACGCGTATTTTTAACTTGCCGAAGAATCAATATCTTGTTTTTAACGGCTATAGCATGCTGTCTTCAGGGCCTTTACCAGGATTTGAACAAATGCAGATTGGCGGATCCTCTTCCGTGCGAGGCTTTACAGAAGGTTTACTCTTTGGCGACAAAGGCTTCACGGTGAATGCGGAGTATCGTTACCCGATTTGGGGCTTGGCGAAAATTGCACCAAAGCTTGCGGAAAATCTGCAAGGCGTTTTATTTGTCGATGCCAGCCAAGTCGTGGTCGCTAAAAATACGAGCGGACGGCTTGCAGGAGCCTCTAATCGTGGGAATACAACGCTTGTCGGCACAGGAGCAGGTTTGCGTTTAGCCATTAACGACACCCTAGAAGGCTTTGTGGATTTTGGCGTAGGCTTGACGGAACGAGATGCGGTAGAGCCGAATGCTCAACCTTCGGTGCGTCTGCATTTTGGGATCAGAAGTCAGTTGATTCCTGCTAAATACAAAAAACGTGGGTAATCTTCCTTGTCCCCTCTCCTAAAATCAGGAGGGGGTACAAGAAAAATAGATTTCTACAGAGTCTTCTATAATTTTGTTAAAAAGAATAGTAATGTTTAGGCACTAGGCATCCTGCTGAAAATAGCTCATAATGGAGAAGAGTAGCTCTTTGAAAATCAAACACGTCATCCTGATACCATTTAAACGATTGAATAGCGTATAGGTGGATTCTAGGAGCCTAGACTCGCAGATGGGTGAGGTGTACAGAGACACATCGAGAATCGTAGCGACAACGAAGAGACACTGTACAGAAAATTATAAACTTGGCTATATGTGAAGGATCTCCCTAGTCCTTGCGGTTTTCAGTTTGGGAGATGTTTCGTTGCACTCAACATGACGACATTTCTTCTTTTTCGTTGCTTCCATGTGTCAGAAACAAAGGTTTTATGTGTCAGAAAAGCGGGTTTTGTGTGTCAGAAACGAAGGTTTTATGTGCCAGAAAAGCGGGTTTTGTGTGTCGGGAAAAGGGGTTTCGTGTGTCAAAAACAGACTTTTTAGCCCACAAAAAGAGACTTCACAAACTTCTGACCTTCCAAAAATTCCAAAAACGACGGAAAGCGACACAACTCATCAAAGCCATAAATCAGGGCATCGGCGTCTTCAAAATAGGCGTTTATCCACTGATGCACCGCCGTTCGCCACGCGTCAAACGCCTCACGATCCACCACGGCATACATGGTTTCCGTGCTTTGCCAATCGCCAATGACTTTGGCAGGTGCCTTTTGCTTGGTGGCAAAAACGGCATCTCCTTGGACTATCAAGGCTTGAAACGCTTTATTTAAAGCCGTTTCAGCGATTTCTTCTTTTCGCTTAGCGTGGATGTCTAAGCTCATTGCAGCACCTCAACAGGTAGGCTATCAAACCAATGACGCAATAAGTCATGCCCAAAAGCACCACTTTTTTCGGGGTGAAACTGAAACGCCGTGATATTCTCGTGTTTGACGGCTCCACAAAAGCGAGTGCCTTGGTAATCGCTGGCATACAGCACGACGTTTTCATCAGCAGGATCCGCAAAATAGGAGTTCACATAGTAAACAAAACCTTCAGGGGCGTTTTCTTGCTGAGCATGGATGTAATTCCAGCCGATTTGAGGCACTTTCGATCCTTCAAAATCTGTTGGGAAGTGGCGAACGGTTCCCTTTAAAAAGCCTAAGCCTGCTACATTGGGGTTTTCTTCGCTGGATTCAAATAAGACTTGCAACCCCACGCAAACGCCCAAAAATGGCACTTTTTCGACCATCACCACTTGGCTTAACGACTCCAAAAAGCCACGGGCTTCTAAGCCTTGCATAATCGCTCCAAAAGCCCCCACTCCCGGTAAAATTACAGGATGCTTGCCTGTCGGGAAACTACCGTCTATATTGCCTTTCAGTAGGATGTAGGGTATCTCGCAACGCTCTAACGCCCTGAGTAAACTACCCACATTCCCACCGCCATAGTGGAGGACTTCAACTAGCATTTCGGAGCCTCAAGCGTGCCTTTGGTACTCATCATTTCACCGTCAGGCAACGGCGTGAGGGCTTGATTTAACGCCCTTGCAAAGGCTTTGAAAATGGCTTCCACCACATGGTGATCATTGTCCCGATACGGTACATTGACGTGCATCGTCAAGGCTAAACCGTCGACGACGCCCTTGAAAAACTCCCGAAACAAGCGAGGATCCACCGTGCCGACGAAAGCACTTTCAAACGGTGGCACGTTCCACACGATATTCCCCCGACCGCACACATCTAAGGCGACATCCGCCAGTGTGCCGTCCATGGCAAAGCGAAAACAGCCCGCTCGCTCAATGCCTTTGAAGCTTCCGCCCAAGGCTTTCACCACAGCTTGCCCAAAAACGATGCCGACATCCTCAATCAAGTGATGCGGATCCACCTCCACATCACCTGTAGCGTCCACTTGCAGGGTGAAGCGTCCGTGTGTGGCGAGGGTGTTCAACATATGGTTTAAAAACGGCGATTGCGTATTCAAGCGATTTTCTTCAGTGGGGGATTTGTCCACAAAAAGCGTGAGCTTGATTTGCGTTTCTTTGGTGACACGTTCAATCGTGGCGGTGCGAGCTAGCATGCGAAAAACTCCTTTAAATCTGTAGGCGATTCTATAATAGCATCCGCACCCGCTTCACGCAATTGATCCGCCGTAAAGGTGGTGCAAACGCCCAACGCCAAAAAGCCTGCGGCTTTGGCGGCTTTCATGTCATCCACACTATTGCCAATGTACCAAGCGTGTTCTAGCATATGCGTGCGTTTGATGTGCGTCAAATAATCCCCTTCAGGCTTACGAGCCAAGTTTTCCACGGCATCGCTACAATACACCTTTTCAAACAAGGGATTCATTTCTTCATCCCACACGCCGTCATACTCACTTTGTTCACGCCCTGTGAAAATAAAGAGGCGGTAACGCTCGGCAATCGTCTTTAAATCGTCCTTGTTTAGCAACCATTTTTCCGCTTCTTTCGCCAAATTATGATAAATCACCGAGCCTTGCGTTTGAATCGTGTCACGATCCAGCACCACGTTACGGCGACGCAACAATTCTTGAATGGCATCCCAATCGTCGTTATAGCCCCCTTCGGCACGCAAAAGGTTTAGCTCCTTGATGCCCAAAGGCACTTCGCTATTTTTGTTGACCATGTACGCCACGACTTTGTCGAAGCTTTGGCTAGTGTCCACAAGCGTGTCGTCCAAGTCAAAAACCAAGGCGGATACCTTGTTAAAAACGTTCAGCACATCCAAAAACTGGAGGTTTTCGCCTTCACTGCCTGTCGACACACGCACCCAGCCGTTCAGAAAGGCTTGTTGCGACTGATTCCGCACCAAAATGCCTAAGTTGGAAGCAAACTGTGTAAAATTACCTGCTTGACCCCCCAAGTGCATTAAAAAGAAGTTCGTCGGACCTGAACGCAAGGCATAGCCCCGTTCTTCCAAGCGATTCATCAATTCTTGTTTGCGGAACAGCGTGTCTTCCGTAGCACGGCGGACGGTGTGAGCGTCTTCCAGCAATTTGTGAGCCATCGCCACCGCTTGAGCATTCACGCTATACGGCGAACGCACCCGCTTAATGTACCCCAACATCGTGGGATGCCCAACGATGTAGCCCAAACGCAAGCCAGCCAAGCCCCACGCTTTTGAAAAGGTTTGCGT
>JBILSS010000051.1:0-12407 GCA_044371965.1 Vampirovibrionales bacterium | reverse complement strand
GACACCACCGTCCCTGTAACAATTTCACCACGCCCAAAGGCGTAATTGTATTTACCTTCCAACAAGGCTTCAAACGCACGTTTGGAGTCTTCTGAAACGGTTAAGGTTAAATGATGGGGAAAAGAAGGCATGGACTTTTATGTCTCCCGACTTAATTCTACTAAGACGTTTTATAAATAGAGTATTCACAACTTTTTTATTATATCACAAATATCTACAAAACGAATATTTTTATAATATAAGGTTATTATAACTCGATTATTATGTTTTTGTCACACTTTTTTATTTTTAAGTCCAAAACTCATTCAAATAGGGGGTGACAACGGGGCTTTTCAGTCAAGAAACGGATTTATTGCTTGTCTAAAGAAGCTCACATCAGTCATTTAAGGGCTTGCTTAGAACAATATCGTCCCATTATTCTAAGCAAGCGCGTAAGCGACCTTTGTGAGCATCTAAGTGGTGTTGGGCTTCTTTCGGGTTAGCCGCAAGATTTAAGCCGAGTAAGACCGCTGGTTTAACCTGCCCATTACATCTGTCTAGGGCGTGTTGAGCGTCTTCCTTATCGACTTTAGCAATCTGCATGACCAAGCTTATCGCACGAGCTTTGAGCTTTTCGTTGCTGGCCTTTAAGTCCACCATTAAATTGCCGTAGGTCTTACCAAGCTTCACCATACTAGCGGTTGTCAACATATTTAAGACCATTTTTTGAGCCGTGCCTGCTTTTAAGCGACTGGAACCGCTTAAGACTTCCGCACCGACTTCAGTAACAATCGAAAAATCCGCAATTTCATTGGCTTGAGCATTGGGGTTACACGTCAAACTCACAGTAATCACGCCTTCTTCTTTGGCGTGACGCAAGGCTTCCACCACATAAGCAGGGTTTCCACTTGCCGAAATACCGATCAACACATCGCCACGGCTCACACCGTATTGACGGATGTTCCTTATCCCCAAGTCCCCATCGTCTTCCGCCCCTTCAATCGGGTGACGCAAGGCGGTTTCCCCCCCAGCGATAATCGCTTGCACGAGGCTCGACGGTGTGCTAAACGTCGCAGGACATTCTGCGGCATCTAGCACCCCGAGTCGCCCACTGGTACCTGCACCGATGTAGTACAGGGAATGATCGCTTGCAAGGGCGTCGTAAATGGCGTCAACCACTTCGGCGATTTGAGGAAGGGCTTCTTTGACGGCAAAGGCGACTTGCTGATCTTCTTGGTTAATACGTTCTAGCATAGCAAGCGTGGGGAGTTGGTCTAAATCCGCCGTATGGGGGTTCTGTGATTCGGTGATTGGGAGGCTAGTCATCATCGGAAGGTCCTTATTGTTTTCTTGATACAAGACCAACGCCCTTTTTTCAGGACGTAAGGATCTGCATCATCTACTAAAATTGTTTTAGTAGGAATACATCTTATACATTACCACAAGATTGTATAATCGGCGTATAATGGAACATATATTTAATAATAGAAATGCTGTCGTTCAATACGCTCATTCATTACAAAGATGTTTAAAGGAAGAACTCAAGTGAAACTCAAGTTAACTCTCGTGAAACATATCGTCGCTTTGTACATGACCTTAAGTTTTGCTTGGCTTATGTTACCAAATGTTGCAATGGCGATTGACCTAGGTGGAAATCTCAAACCCTTTCCCTATGGTGACGCTAAAAACCTACCCTTGGCGATTGAACTGGCAGACGTCAACAAAACGCAAAGCACCACGTTTAACTACTCGATGGCAACCCTGCCAAAATCTTATTCACCACCTGTGACGATCGCATCTGCTTCAAAGTTGCCTAATGTCACTACAGGGATGGCATTCCCACAAGTTAAGAAAGAACCCTTCTTGTTTTTACATACCTTGAAGGAAGTCTTTACGCCTGAACCCAAGTCTTCTATGCCGACTCGTTTAAAAAATGAAGGTTCCCATACGCCTGCAAAAAACACAAAAAAACAAGCCTCCCCCGTGCTTTCCTCTTCCGTGGCGATGGCATCGGTGAATAGTGTTGCGACTAACCAAGTGAGCTTGCCGAATATCTGGCAGGACGGCAAGCGACCTCGCCCGACCGTGCGTGATCAAATGGTGATTCGTCTGATTCAAACCACAAACCCTACTTGGGACGAAGCGTCCGCTCATATTTTGGCACGACTCCTCATCGACAGTGGCGACGCCAACCGCATTGACTACCGTATTTTGGCGAGTTTGGTTGCCACAGAATCGTCGTTTAAAGTCAATGCCGTTTCGAGTACAGGGGCAAAAGGCTTGGGGCAACTCAAAGACGCTACGGCTCAATGGCTCGGTGTGCAAGATGCCTTTAACCCCATCGACAATTTAAACGGCACGGCGAAGTACTTGTCGTACTTGGCGGATCAATTCCCGAACGACCCTGCTCGTGCGGTGGCGAGCTACTTTGTGGGGCAGGGCAACGTCAAGCGTAGCGGCTTAAACGACAGTGCCATTCAATATATTATGAAGGTGCAACGTCACTTGGATCTTTTACTGTCGTGGGGAGCGAATTAGGCAACGGTTGTGTACCTTGAATATAGTTTAGAAGCACATCACTATGAGGAGGTTCAATATCCTTGCGAGTCACTGTTGTTGAAACATATGATGCACTATATGGAAAAGTTTGAGCAAGAACACTAGGGTTGATTTTTTCGTTTTGTGTCGCTGGTAGTCGCATTTTCTCAATAACGACATGTTCTTTAGCGTTTTGTTGTTTAAAAACTAGACGAGAAGCATCAAACCCTAGCTCACTTTCAATAATTTGCAAAAAGTAATCTGCAAGGGAAGAAGATTCCGCTTTTTTGGCAGATTGTGAAATAAGGTTCCACTCGCTAGAGTCTAATTTGTCTCCAAATATTTCTGTTACATGCTGGAGGAACTCATCAAGCATTAATTGGATGGGAGGGACGTTTTCTTTTTGAAGAAAAAGCTTCCCAGTACGAGCATTTTGGTTCGGGGAGCTGGGGCTGGCTTGTGTCGCTGATTGAGCCATCATCTGATTGGATGGACGTACTGAAGGAAAAGGGAGAATTCGCATATCAAGAGTCCTTAATAGAGCTTAGAGTAAAGAAGAAGACCCTAGAAAATATCTTAAACCAAGCCCTCAACCCAATCAAGGCAAGTATCCTAAATTGTTACATCTGCCAACTAAGCCAGCTTAATGTTCGCTTGGTGACGCTCCTGAAAGGCGGCATCGAGCTTGTCGCTTACATGTTCAGGCATCACCAAGCGGTGGTGGGCTGTGGCGTACAAGTCAGGCGTTCCGTGGAAATCTGTGCCACCTGTCACCAGCAAATCATGCTCTTCGGCTAAACTGCAAAAGTATTCAATCACAGGGGGAATATGGCTCTTATGAAAAGCTTCAAGCCCCATCAATCCGTAGCCAATGAGTTCTGGGATGAGCTTTTCAATCCCTTCCGTCAAACCAGGGTGAGCAATCACAGGGATGCCTCCACTTTCGTAAATCGCTTCCACCGCCTCATGCGGAGCCACCGTTTCACGCTGCACATAGGTCAACGAGTTCGATTTCAAATACTTGTTAAACGCTTCAGACATGGTGCGAACGGCTTTTTTCTCTAGCAGAATCTTTGCCACATGCGGTCTGCCAATCGCCCCTTCAGGGTGAGACAAGCCAAACACGTCATCAGGCGAGATTTTGATATTCGTTTTGCGAGCAATTTTTTCCACCATGGCTTTAATCTGTACCCGACGGCGGGCTTGGTGATCACTCATCACCTCTTGTATATAACTGTTAGTGTCGTCAATAAAATAGCCTAAAACGTGCAAGTCTTCTTTGCCCCAATGCGTATTGATTTCAATACTACGAATGAGGTTTAAGCCCAGTTCTTGGGCTTTCGGCACGAGACGCTCGTAACCAGCGGTGGTGTCGTGATCCGTCACGGCGACCGTTTTTACGCCTTGAGCAGCAACAACGGCGAGAAGCTCTTCAGGCTGAGAAGACCCGTCTGAAAAGACGGTGTGCATGTGGTAATCGGCTTTGGCATTTGGCATTGCATTCCTTATTCCTTTATTTTCATGTTGAACTGACTTTATTATCTTAGCGTAATTCACCTGTAATGAAAACCCATTTTTAAGACGAAGTTTAAAAATCCAAATTGTTACAATTGCAGAAAATAGGCTAAACTATCCATTTTTAAACATTTTAAACGGTTTGTAAAGTGATTAAGTCTTCTTCAAATCTTAAAAAAATATAAATATCGTTACAATTTAAGTGTTTTGTGTTTTTTATGTGTTATACTGAAAAAAATTAAAATAGTAATACTTTTATTTTGGCGTCCTTAAATTTATTTTTATTTACTTTCCTTATTGCAAGGGGTAGTGACGCTTAAGCCTTCATCTACTGATTCTGCTGTATTCGGCGAATCTATGTTAGGAGTCACAGTGTTTTTAATGAGGCTGTTGTGCCTGACCTGTGAACTTTATACTGAAAACTATGTTTACTGATTTATAAAGCTATTTTGTGAGGATTTTAGATTAAACGATTGATTTTATTTATTAATGTTATAACCATCCCCTGCTTGAACACGGGCGTTTGCCTTACTGTTTAAATGTTGTTTCTTGTTTGTGCGTGCCAATAGGTTAGCAAGCAGTTGGGTAAAATAGTATAGAGGCTTATGTTGTAAGAATGTACGAAAATAATTGTTCCAAATGTGGAATTACCTTTGAAACTAAGAATCCCAAGCGTATCATTTGCCCTGATTGTTTGTATAAAACACGGGCAGCTGAAGAAGGTCCGCAGGCTCCTCAAGGGGGCTTTCGTGAAGAAGGTGGTTTTGCTCCTGCTGCGGATGATCAACGTGGCAATTACGCCCCGCGTCAAGGCAATTACCAAAACCGTGGAGGCTATCCTCAACAAGGTGGCTATCAAGGTGGCGGTGGAGGCTATCAAAACCGTCCTCAACAAGGGGGATACCAAGGTGGTGGCGGAGGCTATCAAAACCGTCCGCAACAAGGTGGTTACCAAGGTGGTGGCGGAGGCTATCAAAACCGTCCGCAACAAGGTGGATACCAAGGTGGTGGCGGAGGCTATCAAAACCGTCCGCAACAAGGTGGTTACCAAGGTGGTGGCGGAGGCTATCAAAACCGTCCGCAACAAGGTGGATACCAAGGTGGTGGTGGAGGCTATCAAAACCGTCCACAACAAGGTGGTGGCTTCAATCGTCCACAGGGTGGGGGCTATGGCAACCGTCCACAAGGCGGAGGCTATGGCAACCGTCCACAAGGTGGGGGCTATGGCAACCGTCCACAAGGCGGAGGCTTCAATCGTGGCGTAGGCGGCGGTCGTCCTCCTGCTCGTCGCATGTTTGTGGAACCTGAAATTTTGGCAGAAATTGAAAAACGCTATAGAGCGTGTTTGCCTCTGCCGAACCCCGATTTTCACACCGTCGTGGGTGAAGAGCTGAACATGGATCCGATGAAAGTGTTTTTTGGCATCAACTTGATTCGTCAGAAAATGAACTTGCCGAAGGTGGATCTGCCCAAGCGTCCTTTGGCGGTGTCGTCTGATCAATTGCAAGCGATTCAAATGTTGTACGAACCTTATTTGCCCACCCCTCCGATTGGGATTCACAAAATTGTCGCCAAGCAATTACGCATTGATGAATGGCGTGTTCACGTGGCGATTAAACTCATTCGTAAGTCTCGTAACTTGCCGCAGTGGAATGAGGGGCGTCCTGATTTACCTGAAGCGATGAAGGTTGAAATTGAAGCGGCTCGTCAACGGATGTTGGCGGATGAAGACTTGGTCAAAGCGGCTCAAGAAGCCAACGATCAAGCCGCCGCAGAAGCCCTAGCCAAAGAAGAGGCGAAGGCACAAAAGGCTGCTGCAAAAGCGGAAGCGGCGGCTGAAGCCAGCGTCGATCCCGATGCTCCTAAGCCTGTGATTTTAACGGCTCCTTCTTCTGAAGTGACGCTTGAAGTCACTGAAATTGTGAGCGAAGAAGCACCTAAAAAGCGTGGGCGTCCTAAAAAAGTGACCGCCGAAGAAGTGGAAACGGTTGCCCCTGTGGTTTTGGATGCGTCTGAAGTTTAGTCGGACGAATGCTTTCTAATCGTCACTTTTATGTTAGAATTGAAGAAACGGCTCGAAATAAGCGTGAGCCGTAAGCTTGTTGACTGATAAAGGATATTTTCCCTAATGACACTGGAACTCCAAAATCCACCGCCTGTCGCTATGTCGAATGAAGCTTCTGCATCCAACTGGTTTGTGGACTTTTTCAAAGGTGTTCAGCATACATGGCATAAAATTACTTGGCCCACCGCTCGGCAGTTGACTGTGCAAGTCCTGATTACGGTCGCCGTCACCGTATTTGCGACGACGTTGGTTTGGGGCTTAGATAATGTTTATCGTATTTTAATTCAAACCTTTGTTTTAGGACGAGGCTAGTCACTTTTTTTGGTTTTCCTTATTTTAGGTTTGAATCAAAATAATTTTGTGTTAGACTCAAAGAATGTTGTACAAAATGACTCGTTAATTCGTTTAAATTAACAATGATTTGCAAAGAAGGCTTAAAAAACCCATGATGACTCAAAAATCTACCGAAGAATCTCTATTTCCCCTTGAACACGTTGAAGAAGTGGAAGATGTTGAGGTCTTTGAAACGGCCGAAGAAGATTCACTCGACTTTAGTATGGAAGACGATAGCGAAACGGCTGTGCTTGAAAAAACGTATCAAGCCGAAGACCTGCCTCAAGGAACGAAAGTCCTTGAAGATGGTAGTGGTAGCAAACGCAAGCGTTGGTTTATTATTCATACCTATAGTGGGCATGAAAATAAGGTGAAAATTAACCTTGAACGCCGTATTGAATCAATGGGCATGCAAAATAAGATCTTCCGTGTGGAAGTGCCTCAAAAGCCTGTGACCAAAATCAAAGACGGCAAACGCATCGAAAAAGACGAGCATTTGTTTCCGTCTTACGTCTTGATTGAAATGATTATGGATGACGATTCTTGGTACTGTGTTCGTTACACCCCAGGGGTAACTAAATTTGTGGGTGGGGAAAAGAGACCTATTCCTGCACGGGATTCTGAGATTAAAAAAATCTTGGGTCGTGGTCAAAGCACCAAGAAAAAAGTCGAAGTCGATCTCAAAGTGGGCGACAACATTCAAGTTATTTCAGGACCTTTCTCTGACTTTGAAGGAACGGTTACTGAAGTTCAAGTTGAAAAAGAACGTCTTAAAGCGACGATCTCCATTTTTGGACGTGAAACGCCTGTTGAACTCGTCTTTAGTCAAGTTCAAAAACGTATTTAAGGTTGCTTTATGACTCGTAAGCCTGCGGTTGCCCTCGTTATTTTAGACGGTTGGGGACTTTCTTCCTTTCAGTCTCATAATGCGGTTGCTTTGGCTCGCACCCCAAATTGGGACAAGCTTGAGCAAACCTACTCTTCCACAACCTTTATTGCTCACGGTGAAGCGGTGGGGATGCCTCAAGGTGTCGTCGGCAATAGTGAAGTGGGCCATTTGACCCTGGGAACGGGGCAAGCCTTGCCTCACCCACGAGTCCAGCTCGATGCACGCATTGAAGCAGGCACCTTGGCAGAAGATCCCACTTGGCTTAAGGCTTTAGCCCATGTGAAAAAACACCGAAGCACCTTGCATTTTGTCACCCTATTAAGTACAGGTGGCGTGCATAGTCATTTGTCGCATTTAGCCGAATTTTTAGGCATGGCGAAAGACACTGGCTTGAGCGATAACGTCAAAGTTCACGGTATTAGCGACGGTCGTGATATGCCCCCTTACACCGCAACATCCCTTGTGGAAGATGTGGAAGGTGCCTTGTACGATTTAGATTTTCCTCAAATGGCGACACTAAGCGGTCGCTATTACGCTATGGATCGTGACAACCGTTGGCAACGAACGGAACTCGCCTTTAATGCGATGGTTCACGCCAAAGGCAAACGTCAATTTTTAGCGACGCAAGCCGTCAAATTTGCCCTCGCTGAAGACATTAGCGATGAGTTTATTTTGCCTTCAGTGACCGATTTGACCTATGAAGGCATTGCTTCAGGTGATGCGGTGATTTTCTTAAATTTTAGACCCGATCGCATGACGCAACTTGTCTCTGCGTTTGCTGATACTCAATTTTCAGGCTTTGATAGAGGCTCCTTGCCTAATCAGCTTTATCTTGCTAGTCTAGTCGATTATGGTAATTTCCCCAATGTGGATGTCATCATCCCCAAAACGACAACGCAAGACAGCTTGGCGCATACCATTTCAAAAGCAGGCTTAAAGCAATTTCATGTGGCAGAAACGGAAAAGTATCCGCATGTGACGTATTTCTTTAATGGTGGGCAAGAGGCTCCTTTAGTAGGCGAAAATCGTCGTCTAATTCCCAGCCGTCGTGATGTAGACACGTACGATCAAGCCCCTGCTATGAGCGTTTATGATGTAGCCAAAGCCTTGATTAAAGCCTTTGACTCGCAGGAATATGCCTTTTTTGTCGCCAATTTAGCCAATGTAGATATGGTGGCACATACAGGCAATGAATCCGCCACGATTGAAGCGGTTGAACATGTCGACACTGCCTTAGGCTTGATTGTAGATGCTGCTAAATTAAGCGGTGTTTCACTTTTGATTACGGCGGATCACGGCAATGGCGAATCCATGAAAACCAGCGATGACTTGCCGAATACGGCTCACACGCTAAACCCCGTTCCGTTGCTCTTTGTGCCAAATGGGGACTTGACGGCAGATGCTCTCAATTTTCAAGATGCCAAAACCCTCGCAGATGTTCGTCCTTTGCTGGAAACTTTACTAGGGCTACACAGTTTTGTTTAAAGATCGTATCTTTTAAAGAATAACTGAAATGGAAGGCTGATTAAAAGCACGTTCTAAATCCGCTTTGTCTGCACAGGTGGCGGTTTGAATGCCCACCCCTTCTGTACGCAAGCGATTCACGGCTCCTTGCAGTTCATCTAAATCATTGCGAAAATACTGACGCATCATCTTTTTAAGAGCGTTTAGACCCGCTTCTTCACGATTCATTTGACTGGCATAAGAAAACTTCTTGCCGTCTTTTAAGCGACGTGCGATGCCCTTGTCTACCAAGCGATCCACCACGGTTTTAACGGTCGTGTACGCCCATTGGCGATCATCTTGATTGATGTAGTCTTGAATATTGGCAACATACACAGGGCTTTCGGCACTGGATTCTAAAACCCATAACGCATTTAAGATGATATTTTCCAAATCACCTTGTTTAAGTTCCATACTACGGCGTTCTGTAGAAGGTTTTTGTAGTGTATTAGGCATGTTTAGGGATACTCCAAGTTTTTCAAAATGTATGGTTATGAGACGTGAAAGGCAGACATATTGGCAGACGTATTGATTGTGCCGAAGACATCATATATTTTTTAAAGCATTCCTATTATACGACAAGTGTCCTTCAAATACAAGTCTTCTGTAACGATTGCGTGTTAATTTAGAATGGCGGATTAAAGAAAAAGCTATTGCGTTTTCAAGAACTCAATTATGGTAGAATCGACCATGAAGTTACTTGCTTATTATCATTTTAAGCACCTTTAAAAATAAAAAATTCTTAAGTGAACACATTCAGCCATCTTTACAATTCAAAGCGATCAGGCAAGAAGTCAACGACGGGCTTTTGAACTAAGACTCCTTGAGCATCACGGAAGACCAGTACCGTATCTTCTCCACAAAACTCAACCAAGGATTGTCGGCACGCCCCGCAAGGGGTGATGTGATGGTGCGGTGTTTTCGCTCCATAGACGGCGATCGCCACAATGGCATCCGCTTGCTTGGCTTGGGCAATCCAGCTGACTAACGCCGTGCGTTCGGCACAAATGGTCAGACCAAAGCTCGCATTTTCGACGTTGCATCCGTGGAGGACGTCGCCAGACGCAAGGAGCAATGCTGCTCCCACAGGGAATTGACTGTAGGGGGAATAGGACGCTTCACTGGCTTTTTGGGCTTCTTCAAACAAGGCTTCGGTAACGTCTTTATCTAACATAAAGCCTCCTTTTCTTTGAGATGCGTCAAAAAGCCCATGCTGGCGATCTGCACCAGCTGATACACATGCTCAAACCCATCGATGCCCCCATAATACGGATCAGGCACCTCGATTTCGCTGAAATCACCTAAACTATAATCCAAAAACAGTGTCAACTTCTTCGCCAGTTCAGGCGTGGGAGCAATCAGCGATGCATCCCGCAAGTTACGCTTGTCCATCACCAGTAAGTAGTCAAATTCGGTGAAGTCTTCGGCGGTGAGCTGTCTTGCGCGTTGGGTAGTGATGTCGATGCCGTATTGAGCGGCTTTGTCGATGGAACGCTCATCGGGTAGGCATCCGACGTGATAGTAATGCGTGCCAGCGGAATCGACGTGGATTTTATCGGCAAGTCCAGCGTCTTTCACGATGTATTCGAAAACGCCGTGGGCTAGGGGTGATCGGCAAATGTTGCCCATGCAAATCATCAAGACTTTAATCATCATTGGATTCCTTCTAAAATAAGTTCAATCACACGAGCTTGATCGCCTTCGCTCAAGTGTGGAGACGACGGCAAATTGATGCCCCTTTCCCACAAGGCATAGGCGTTTTTAAATTGCACACGAGGCTCCTGCAACGACGCTTCCACCAAAAACGGATGCACATAGTCAAACGCCGTAAACGGCATAAACACAGGACGTACCTGCACACCTTGAGCTTGCAAAGCCCCTTGCAAGGCTTTTCGTTGTTCGTGATTTTCCACATAAAGCAGGTTCAGCCAATAACTCGGCGTGATGTGTTCAAAGGCGTTTTGATACGGCGGATTGTGATGATGGACAAAATCCAAAGACGCTTGCCCCTTAAACGCTTGAAAATAGCCATCCGCAATGCGAGACTTGGCGTCTAAAAACGTAGGCAGTCGTTTGAGTTGGCTGATGCCTAAGCTGGCGTGCAAGGCGTTCATCCGCAGATTGAAGCCGAGGGCATCGTGGAAGAGTTCGCCACTACTGTAGCACTTGGCTTGCGTGCTTTGATGCTTGACTTTGGCGAGCAATGCGTGGTCTTCAGAAACCAAGATGCCTCCGCTGGCGGTGGTGAGCGTTTTGTTGACGTTGAAGCTGTAAAAGCCGTAATGCCCGATTGTGCCGACGGGTTTGCCTTCAACCAGCGTGCCGAGCGATTCGGCGGCATCTTCAATCAGAATAAGCCCTTCGGCATCGCACCAGTGACGTAATTTCAGCAGTTCAGGCATGGCAAGCCCGTAGAGATGCGTCACCAAAACGACCTTCGTTTCGCTGGTTTTCGCCGATTGATAGGCTTCAAGCGTCGGAGCAAACGTCAGCGGATGCACATCCACCAAGCGGAGGCGGTGCTTTTGGTACAAAAACGGGTGAATGCTCGCCACAAAGCTGGTGGCTGGGCAAAGCACTTCACTGCCTTGGGGCAAGTCGAGCAGGTGCAAGCACATCCACAAGGCGGACGTGCCTGATTGTGTGGCGACGCATCCTAAGTCGGGGCTGGCTCCCCATGCGTGGATCTGGGCGAGGAAGGCGTCTTCAAAGGCTTCCACGACTGGGACGGCGGAAGAGATCCAGCCGTCTCGCAAGGTGGATGCCACGGCTTGCACGTCGTCTTCATTCAAATCAGCTTCACACAGGGGAATGGGTTTCATACTTGGGGACTCAAGTGCTAAAGGGTACAGTCCTTATTTTACATGATTTTGTACGTTTGGCGTAGTTTATTTAGATTGACAGAACTTCAATACAGCGTTTAATCTTGGCAAAATGGAGTCATTATAGGGGAAGCAGTATTTGAACGTCCCTATATTAAAGGTGAAGTTTTTAGAATCCAAAAGAAGATTGAGATCCTGTGACTTGTAAGCCTTTGCAAAAATAGAGAGTAACTGTTTTTTAATGCTTTTTTCTGTAATCTTACTTGTCTTCTGCTCAAAAAGTGTTTTTAAAAGGCGAGGCTGGTCAATTTTTACACCTTTTGCGAAAACATAACCATTGCGTTGTGTGGCAAGGGATTTAGACGGCGACATAGAAACCGCAGATAGAGAAGAAATAGGTTGCATCATGAGAGAGCCTTTTTTATCAATTTGACAAGTTCCAAATTATCGCAAAAACACAAAAAACGCAAGAACTTAGTTTAGTGCTATAATAGAGCATAAATCTCATGCAATTTGGAGACATCACCATGCCCCTTGCCAGCACTGCCACAGCCCTTGCCACTCCCACTAGCCAAACTTTGATTTGGAAGTACATGGGAAGCGTCGGCTTATGGAGCCTGCTTATTATCGGCGGACTGGTGGCTTTTTTATGGCTCCTGAAAACCAAGCCCGAAGTCGTGCAGATCATCCGCAGTTGGGTGGGCATGGGGCATGCCCCTCATCAAGAAGACGAATCCAAGCTCAAGGTAGAAGAAACCTTAGA
>JBILSS010000171.1:0-3701 GCA_044371965.1 Vampirovibrionales bacterium | reverse complement strand
AAATATCTGAAACAAGCTGGTATTGCTCTTCGGTAATATCGCTGGGATAAGGCATTGTAAAAAACTCTCTTGACAAACAATACCTAATTATACACCATTAACCACTTTCATGAAGATAGGTTCTAAGATCTGCTCCTTGATATTTAGGAGCTTGAATAACCGCTATAACGTTCGTACCTACAAGATTACCTATCATTCTATTCGTACTACAGTTTCCCTTTGTCCACGCTTCATACCATTTCGTTGAATGGCTTGAAAGCAGCGGCTCTAACCAAGAAAGATGAGCAGCTCTAAACAAGGAAAATCCACCAATCCCTATCTCACTTTTTGCATCCTCTGTAATATGTCCAAAAGCTTTTTCTGTTGAATTATCTCGATGTGCGGTCAGATTCACCCTCTTTTTCCACGGCGTAAAAATAGACTGTTTGCATAAGTGTTCAAAATAGGCTAAATAAGCTTGCTGAAGATCTTCTATATTTGGATACAATTCTTTTACTTTTTTGAGAGTCAATAAAGGAGGGAGTGCCAATACGTCGTCCTTTCCCTTAAGCTTGCCCGATCGTTGCAGGTTTTGAGGAGGCTGATTGTCCCTTTGAGACGCTGGGGCTTTCGCACGCTTCGAAGGCACTAAAAAAAGGGGTAATTTTTGGTACATTGATTGAATAGACATGGTGTTTAGAACACTTTCTTTTTATGAGGGTTTATACATTGAAGGGTGTTTATGGTAGATTAGTAAACATATTAAATGAAACACACGCATAAGGATACCCCTAAATGTTGATTCCTTCCATTGATTTGATGAACGGGCAAGCCGTTCAATTGCGACAAGGCAAAACGCACGTCTTGACCGCGGAAACGCCCCCTGAAACACTGATTCAACAATTTAATCGCTACGGACAGGTGGCGGTCATTGACCTAGACAAAGCCTTGAATAACGGAGCCGACAACCTAGAGCTGATTAAACGACTCTGCCGTTTGGCGGATGTGCGTGTGGGCGGAGGCATCCGCACGGTGGAACGTGGGCGTGAACTCTTGCGAGCAGGGGCGAAAAAGATTATTATCGGGACGTCCGCCACGCCTGAGTTCTTGGCGAATTTTCATCCGTCGCAAGTGCTGGTGGCACTGGACACCAACAAAGACGGCGAAGTCCTCGACGAAGGCTGGACCCGCTCGACAGGCGAAGCCTTGATTGAGCGTGCCGAACGGCTGGCTCCGTATTGTTCGGGTTATTTGTGTACCTTTGTCGAAGCCGAAGGCGGTCTGGGGGGCTTGCCTGTGGATGCCGTTCAACGCCTGAAAGAGGCGTTGCCTCACCCTGTGACGGTTGCTGGTGGCGTGAGCGATACGCAAAATGCCGCAGATCTCGTCAAGCTCGGCGTGGATGTGCAGGTCGGTATGGCGTTGTACAAGGGCTTGCTCAACCCTGCGGATGTCGTGGTGCAAAGCGTTGATTTTGCCAAGTGCGACGGACTTGTTCCCACGATTGTGCAAGACGCCGATACCCTCGAAGTCTTGATGCTGGCGTATTCTAGCAAGGAATCCTTGAAGCTGGCGTTAGAAGAAGGTCGTGGTTTGTATTGGAGCCGCTCACGTCAAGAGTTGTGGCGTAAGGGCGACAGCTCGGGGCATGTGCAGGAACTCGTCAGTTGCCGTGTCGATTGCGATCAAGACACGCTTTTATTCAAGGTGCGTCAAGTGGGAGCCTGTTGCCATACAGGGGAAGCGACGTGCTTTGGGTCTCGTGATTTTAGCATGGTGCGTTTGTTTGCGGTTTTGGCGGATCGGAAGGCGAATCCCCCAGAAGGATCGTTTACGGCGACCTTGTTTGCCAAGCGGCACAAGTTGGACAAGAAAATTATCGAAGAAGCGTTTGAAGCCACGCAATCGGAAAGTCGTGCGGAATATGTGTGGGAAATTGCGGATGCGATGTTCTTTTTGAGCATGTTGGCGGTCGATGAAGGCATCGCCTTTAGCGAGATCGTGGCAGAGCTGGCGGGCAGGCATCGGTAGGAGGAAGCGAAGGGTTGTTGTCGCTTAAGTATTGTGTCATAATGGGATTATGATACTGATAACACTTTAAGGAAAATTACCATGCGTTCTTATAAAGCAGTGGCTAAATTCTTCGCAACACTTTCTCAAGCTTCTGAAACGGAATTTGAAGCGAATGAAATGACGCATTTAAAATTACAAAAATTACTTTACTATGCACAAGGTTGGGCATTGGTTGATTTGGGTTACGCTTTGTTTAATAACGAAATACGTGCATGGGAACACGGTCCTGTAGTGGTTGATGCATACCATGACCTCAAACAATTTGGGAAAGCCACGCTTCTTCCAGAATCTATTGATGCAGGTTCTGAAGAAGTAACTGAAGATGAAAAGCAATTTTTAACAAAAGTCTACGATGTCTATGGTATTTATTCAGCGTGGGGTTTACGAGAATTAACGCATGAAGAAGACCCTTGGAAAAATAATTATCCCTTTAATGAAATAAAAGAAGATGATTTAAAAGTATTCTTTCAGAAGATTAAAGACAATGAAACGCAAGCAACCTAAATCCCTACATTCTACTTCCGCTTTAAATCAAGACGTGCTTGGGGTTCACTTTGATTTTAGATATATAAGTGAAGAACATACTTATAATCAAGCAAAGCCTGCCCACTGGATGAAATTATTCGTGGACTTAAAACAGATTTCTTCAGAATCGTGGGCAAATATCATACAAAACCCTCGTCAGACGAGGCAAGGTTATGAAAAAATTACACAAGATGCTTTAAAAAAGCCCCTGCCCAGCTGTAATATCCCCAATGATGCAAAGTTAGATGTTATTAGAGTCGCAGGCAATAATGACGCAAGGCTTGTTGGTTACAAACCACAAAATAGTTCAGTCTTTTATGTACTATGGCTTGATTTTGATTTTAGCGTTTATCATCATGGATAAAAACAAGGAAAGCCTTACCCCATGCTAAACACCACGATACTTGAGACCTGCCTCGATACCCTCACCCAAGCCTATGAAGGCATCCAGCATTTGGACAAAGACTCTACGGCGTACCGCATTTATCGTTCCGCCATTGTCAAGGAGTTTGAACTCCTTTTAGAACAGGCAGGCAAGCTCTTACGCAAACGATTGCGTCCTTATGTGAGCAATGCCTCCGCCGTTGAAAGCCTCACGTTTAAAGACGTGTTTCGCACCGCAGGGAAATACGAGCTACTCAACACGGACGCCATCGAACGCTGGTTTACGTATCGAGACAGCCGAAACGACACGGCTCACGATTACGGCGAAACGCTCGCACTCAAAACCCTTGAACTTCTACCTGCTTTTATTGAAGATGTTCAAGCCCTGATACCCATTCTAAAAAGCAAGGAGTAGGGTTCTTGTGAATACAAACTTACAAATTCCTGAAACATGGCAAGTCCTGCTCAAAAAAATTCATGCGGACTATGCCCCTGATTTTCAAGTTTGGGTATTTGGCAGTCGTGCAACAGGAACGGCTCGTAGCGGTAGTGATTTAGATCTGTACTTGCGTCACCCTGATGACATAACCCCCTGTTCCACATTGGCGGATATACGAAACGCCCTTTCAGAAAGCAATTTACCCATTTTTGTGGATGTCTTCGATTTTGTAAGCCTCCCTGCGTACATGAAGGAAGAAGTCATCAAAACCGCCGTGTGTCTTTTCCCTGAACAGACATCG
>JBILSS010000003.1:0-38789 GCA_044371965.1 Vampirovibrionales bacterium | reverse complement strand
AGTGCTTTCACAAGACTACATTTTTGCCATGCGTAGCCGTGGCGTCCAAGAATGGCTGGTAATTTGGAAGCACGCTGTTCGCAATGCGTTGAATCCGCTGGTGACGATTTTGGGCTTTGAATTCGCAAGCTTATTCGGCGGAGCCGTGCTGGTTGAAACCGTGCTAGGCTACCCTGGTATTGGCTTGCAGATGTATCAAGCGGCGTTGGCTGGCGATGCGAATATGGTCATGGCAAGCTTGGTGCTGTCTAGCATTATGCTGGTCATCGGCAATGCCTTGGCGGATGCCTTACTGGTCGTCTTGGATCCTCGCCTAGCCAGCAGTAAGTCCACTTAAGTAGGGGGTGCTTCATGTCGTCTAAAGCCAAAATCGCTCCTTTCCTACTCTTGAGCCTGCCCTTTTTAAGCTTGATGCTTGTGTTTGTCGTCCCCCTGATTCAAGCCGTTTCGATGAGTGGGCTAGATTTTACGCATAATCTTTACACGCCGCAATGGGTGGGCATCGCCAATTATACCAGCGTTTTGACATCGCCTGATTTTGCCCAAGCTCTCTGGAATACCCTCGTTTTGCTGGTCTATATTCTACCAGCGGTTTTGCTTTTGTCCACCGCTATGGCACTGCTCTTTGCGGGACGCTTTAAAGCCGTGAGCCTCCTACGAGTGATGGTTTACCTGCCTGTGGTCATCAGTATGGTCGTCGCTGGGATGCTGTGGAAGTGGTTGCTCGCAGGCGAAGGCTTGCTCAATAGTGGCTTGGCGATTTTGCACTTGCCAAGCGTGCCGTGGTTGAGTTCGCCTAACTGGGTCTTGCCTGCGATTGCGTTGGTCGTGGTGTGGAAAGCCAGTGCCTACTATATGATGATGCTGATTACTCGCTTGGAAGGCATCCCCAAGGCGATGTATGAATCGGCGGAACTCGACGGAGCGAATGCCTTGCAACGCTTTTACTTCATCACCCTGCCCCAGCTCAAGGGCATGCTGGCTCTTGTGGCGATGATCTGCACGCTCGGGAGCCTGAAGATCTTCAGCGAAGTCTACATCCTCACAGGCGGCGGACCGATTGGGGCGTCCAAAACGCTGATTTTCTACCTGTATGAACGAGCCTTTCAGCGTTTGGACTTGGGCATCGCCGCCGCCGCAGGACTCATTTTCGCCGTCTTAATCGTGATTTTAACCCTCATTCAAAAACGTTTAACGGCAGAGCATAGCGAAAGCAAGGGGGCATCTTAATGCAAGCGAAGAACCCGTGGCTCCGCTATTTGGGACGAGCATTTTTTATACTCGTCGCTGTGATGCCCTTTTTGTGGATGCTGTCGACCTCCTTCAAAGGCTCCGAAGAAGCCTTGTTTACGACGCCTCCGCAATGGGTGCCGTTGCATCCCACGTTTGAACATTATGTGAAGGTCTGGCAGGCGTTACCCATGCTTCAATTCTTCGTTAATTCGCTGGTGGTCACCACGTTGGCGAGCTTTGGTAATGTGCTGAACGCCGTTTTAGCAGGCATTGCCCTCAGTCGCTTTGACTTTAAGGGCAAGACGCTCTTTTTTGGGCTGATTTTCGCCACGATGTTCGTCCCCTTTGAAGTGTTGATGATCCCTTTGTACAAAAGCGTCTTGCAACTGGGTTTGACGGCTCGTTCAGGCATGATTCCCTTGTGGATCGGGTTGGCGTTGCCGTTTTGCGTCAGTGGTTTTGGCATTTTAATGGTGAAAGATGCCGTCGACAACCTGCCTCCTTATTATGAAGAGGCGGCGTTATTGGATGGAGCGTCTTTATTTCAGCGAATTTTCGGGGTGATTATGCCCTTGATTCAGCCGACTTTGGTGACGTTAACGATTTTTAGCTTTATTGCGGTGTGGGGCGACTTTTTATGGGCATCGCTGTTGACAAATGAACCCGAGACTTTGACATTGACGACAGGCTTGGTGCAGTTGCAGGGTCAATTTAGCAGTGACTGGCGACAAATTTCCGCTGGCACGGTCTTGATGTTGTTGCCGTCGTTGTTGTTTTTCGGGGTGATGCAACGTTATCTCATCCAGTCGCAAGGCGGAGCGAAGGGCTAGATTGCTTTAAGGGTTAGCGAATAGACTAGCCTCGTGGGGTAGGGGGTTTAATGTGTTTTCAATAACCAATGTGAAAATAACTTGACAGATCAAACGAAATGTGTATTTTTGTGTCATTTGCTTGACTTTATGTTTCTAGTGAGTCAAAATACTACTGAGG
Source organism: Vampirovibrionales bacterium (assembly GCA_044371965.1). Classification (GTDB taxonomy): domain Bacteria; phylum Cyanobacteriota; class Vampirovibrionia; order Vampirovibrionales; family JAJTHC01; genus JAJTHC01. Next base: position 36,566 of record JBILSS010000003.1, on the reverse strand, counting down.
CTCATTGACCATGTTGTCAAAGGAGTTCGGATAGACGTCCCTGCTTAGTAGGGGCGTCAGTCTGTTTTTAGGGGGATCTTCGGCTATAAGCCCTCCATTTTTTACAATCTTCCCTAATCTGAAACATAGATACTAGATAATAGTAGTCTTTTTTTCTTTCTAAAATAATTTCATGGCAATAGTGTTCAATATCAAGAAATAAAATATCCCGAGTCACAGTACGGTTTTTACTATTTTTTGTTGTTTGTGTATAGTGAAGGACGTCTGCTTCCCCTTCTGCATATGCTTCTATAATGGAACGAATCCATAAAATACGTTCTCCTCTAATTGAGTCAAAAATACGTTGCCCCGTGTTCGGTGATTCTTGAGAAATCACTTTCCAAATACCTTTTGGCACTTGGAGGTTATTTTTAACGTGATCATAACGAACAGGCAATCCTTGAAATTGAGGAGGGGCGTTCTCCCAGTCTTCTTCAAAAAGGCTAACAAGATCGACTAAATAAGTATCCCAGTTTCTCATTTCAACAAAAGCAGGTAACCAACTAGGGAGGCTATTGTTTTGAACAGACATTAGTTTCCCTCCGCTTTTCTAGCTTGCCAGTGAAAGAGGTTGAACTTTACTTCGCCCAGTGGGGTAGAATGTTTGAGTGTGTAACCACTACGTTTTTGAATATGCTCAATTAGCTTTTGTTTCGCTAAACTTTCAGCTGGATTCGGACGATTATGAGCCATAACCGCTCCCAATAGTAGATCCGTCAATTGAATCAGTTCGACTTCATGGGAATGCACGGCTTGAATATCTCGAATTAAGTCCATTTGAAAATCATGATTCGCATTACATAAAACTGTTTTGAGCTTGTCTCTTCGTTGAGATCCGCAGGTATCTTTAATATCTAAGAAAATATGAAAACATCCTTGATTATGAATGTGGCGGTCGAGTAAATAATAATACATTTTATAGTACCAGTCTTCATGTTTTTGATGATACTGCTCATGCTTTAAATCAGCCTTGTGAGCAACCAATCCTCTAAAACGTAAGGCATCATTATCAAAAAAATAATCCACCCATGCCAAGTAAAAATCTAACTTGGCAGGAGAAACCTTATTCCATTTGACATCGATACCCTTCATGCCATACGCTTCTTTAATTTGACGAAGTGCCTTATGTGTTTTAGCAACATTTTTTTGAGAACAAGCCATGGCTCCTAAAACCATATTGGGTTGATGATCATGTTCTAAGTGGCAACTTTCGTCACAATATAAAAAGGTCATTTCTGTTGGCATTTTATTATCCTCAAGGCTTCCACAGGGTTTGAGTTTTATTGTATCTCAAACAAAAAAAATCGTGGGTTTTAGGCACTATTCAAAAGACGCTTCCCTTTGTCATACTGAAAAAGAGTGGCTCCTTGAAAACAGCATAGAAAAGCAAGTCGTCATCCTGAGTGCAACGAAGGATCTCCCCGCCACTTTGTTACTTGAAGCCATCTGATAGAAAACTCTAAACTCGGCTATATCTCTTTAAAACACGACATCATTAGCGAGCGTAAAAAATATGTGGTGTAAAATCTTCGCTTGCGTTACAATATAGAAGACTTAGTTTAGACGTAAACGTCTTGTTTAGGAAATCGCTGATGATTGAACGCTTTTTAGAACATACGCCGATGCCTCTTATTTGGGGAGGGTCCCTTTTACTAGGCTACCTCATGGGTGCGATTCCGATGGGTTACTTGGTCGCCAAACTCTTTTATAACAAGGATATTACCCAAGAAGGCAGTGGAAATACAGGTGGCACGAATGTGATGCGTCTGTGTGGGAAAAATGCCGGACTTGCTGTTTACGCCCTTGATTTCATTAAAGCCGCCCTACCTGTTCTACTCTTAAGATACCTCTTGCCTCAAGAATCTTGGTTGCATGTGCTGATAGGTATTATTGCCATTGTCGGGCATTCAAAATCAGTGTTTTTAGGCTTTAAAGGTGGTAAAAGTGCGATGAGTTCCCTCGGTGTAATTTTTGCCCTATCGCCCTATTCCGCCTTAGTACTTGGTGTGCTTGCCGTTACCTTGATTTTAAGCACTCGGGTGGTGTCGATTGCTTCCTTGACGGCGGCGTTTTTAGCAACGCCTGTGATGTACCTCTTCGGCTCGCCTAAGCCTTACCTGAGTTTCACGGTGGCGGCTTGTATTTTGGTATTCTTACGTCATCGGGACAATATCAAACGACTGATGGCAGGCACCGAAAATAAAATTTAAGGATTGAAGGATTTTAGACGACTTCTATGAAGAAAGATGAAACAGCCAAAAAACTATGTATTCTAGGCACAGGGAGTTGGGGCTTGACCTTGGCGTGGATTTCCGCACAAAGCCAGTTAAGAGATCCTGACAAAGCTCGTATGCAGGTGACTTTATGGGGACGCAATGAAGCGAAAGTTGAGGCGTTCAACAAAAATCGTCATGTGGACTTCCCTGTTCAAATGGATATTCCCGCTTCTGTTGAAATAACGTCAAACTTAGCGGCTGCGGTTAAAGATGCCGATGCGGTTTTGTTTGTCGTCACGGCAAAAGCGACTCGTGAAGTGGCTCAAGCCATTTTAGCGACGGGGGCTTTGCCTGAAACGGCGATGCTGGTAAATGCGTCGAAAGGGCTGGAATACCCGTCGCTAAAGCCGATGTCACAAGTCTTGAAGGAATATTTTCCCCATCATAAAATTGGGGTTTTGTCGGGACCTACACTGGCGAAAGAGATTTTAAAAGGACTTCCTACCGCTTGCACGATTTCAGCAGAATCGCTTGAAACGGCGAAAATCTTACAAGAACTCTTAAATTGTGATAGACAATTCCGTCTCTACACCAACACCGATGTCTTGGGTGTGGAACTTGCTGGAGCATCTAAAAACGTGTTCGCCATTGCCAGTGGTTTTATGACGGCTAAAGAATTGGGCGACAATGCCAAGGCGTCTTTGTTGACTCGGGGCTTGGCGGAAATGGCTCGTTTTTGCTTGGCTCAAAATGCCGAAGAATCAACGATTTATGGCTTGGCAGGCTTAGGTGATATGTTGGCGACCTGTAATTCACCGTTGAGCCGTAACTTTCAAGTCGGCTTTCGACTTGGTAAGGGAGAGCCCTTAGATGCCATTTTGGCGGATATGAAAGTGGTCGCTGAAGGCGTTCAAGCTGCTAAAGCCGTGCATAAGATCGCTAAAGAGCTGGGCTTAGATATGCCGATTGTGGATTTGGTAGTGCAAGCCGTGAGTGGCACAGAAGTGTCGCAAGAGATGATGGTGCGGTCTTTGATGAACCGCAAGCTCAAGGCGGAGTAAGCCACAAAAACACACCGTCATTGCGAAAGGAAATTCTGAAAATCGCAATAAAAAGCCTGTAATGAAAGCTCATTACAGGGGGACATAGGCATATAGAAGAGAGGGAGAGGGTAAATCTGAAACACGGGAGAAAGGGATGAAGCAAGCGGGCTTCGTGGTGTTTAAAGGTTTGTTTAGCGGTTATAGTATTCGATAGGTGGATTCTGAATGAGGGGTACAGAGCCTTCGGTGTTGGAAGGTCTGTACAAAATGTAAACACAATGGTTTAGGTGGCGTACCTAGAGCGAAATGTCTACATAAAACTTGGGGTGGATCTGAACTGGGAAAATAAGAAAAGGGGAACGATAGGTTCGTAAATTAAGGTTGGGGTGGGAAGGAGATTGGGGTGGGTGGGGTTTGAAGAAGCTCGGGGTTTGGAGTTCCTTCACTTTAATAAAGTCTTCATAATCCTAATTATTGCTCGTATGTTACAAAGCTTAACAAAACATTAAAAGACGGCTATAAATCACTTTAATAATGTAATTTTAATCACAAAAACGTTTGGTGCTTTCCCTTTCTGTCACACTAATAAAGAATGTCGCCCAAAAAAGAGAGCTTAGCACCCATGGATTTATTTGCAATTGGAGGACTTGGACTTGCCTTTCTCGCCGTCATAGGCGGTCAAGTCTTGGAAGGTGGTTCAGTTATGGCGTTGGTGCAACCCACTGCCTTTATGATCGTGGTGGGCGGATCCGTTGGGGCAACCGTGCTTTCATTCACGACTGAAGAACTCAAAAATGGCGTGGGAACCTTGGGGCTTATTTTTCAAGGGCATCATCAAGATCCCAAGGCCATGATTCAGTTGTTGATTAGCTTAGCGACCAAGGCTCGTAAAGAAGGGATTCTCGCCCTTCAAAACGATATTACGCAAATTGAAGATCCCTTCCTCAAAAAAGGCATGGAACTGATGACCGACGGCACGGATCCTCAACTCTTGCGAGACATCATGGAAACGGAACTCACCGTTTACGAAGAAAGCATGGGAGCCGCCGCCAAGGTGTGGGAAACGGCGGGAGGCTTTACGCCAACCGTCGGGATTATCGGGGCGGTATTGGGTTTGATTCACGTTATGGAAAACTTGAACGATCCGTCGAAGCTCGGCTCAGGGATTGCCGTTGCCTTTGTGGCAACGGTTTACGGCGTGGCGTTTGCGAACCTGTTGTTTATTCCCTTGGGCAGTAACGTCAAGTTTAAGGTGAAGCATATTCTTCACGAACGCACGATGATGGTTGAAGGCGTTATGGCGATTCAAGCAGGGGAAAGCCCAAATTTTATCCAAGAAAAGCTGAAGGTTTACTATCCTGAAGTGGGTAAGGAGCTTGATGCTGAATCGGGCAAATAAAATCTTGTAAGTGCGACTTATTTGAGGTATTCTTAACAGGTTTGACAGAATATTAAACCTTAAGGATGCCCCACCATGTCTCAACTTTCTGCTCCCTTTGCCTTTCACACCGATGAACACGCCGTCGCCGATATTGGCGTTTTTGGAGGTTCAGGCTTTTATCAGTTTTTGGAAGACACCCAAACCATACGCTTGGAAACGCCTTTCGGCTCCCCTAGCGATGAAATCACGCTCGGCACGATCAACGGCAAGCGAGTCGCCTTTTTGCCTCGTCACGGTAAAAGCCATACGATCGCTCCGCATCGTATTAACTACAAAGCCAACGTATGGGCGATGAAAAGCTTGGGCGTGCATACCGTGATTTCTCCCTGTGCCGCAGGGAGCCTTCAAAAAGAAGTGGCTCCGGGGCATGTGGTCATTTGCGATCAGTACGTCGACCGCACGCATAGCCGTGGCGACACCTTCTATGAAGGAAGCATCATCACCCACGTTTCAGCGGCGGATCCCTTTGATGAAGAAGGTCGTCAGTGGGCAATTGAAGCAGGCAAAGAAGCAGGCTTGACGGTGCATGAAACAGGTACAGTCGTAGTCATTCAAGGACCTCGTTTTTCGACAAAGGCAGAAAGCCAGTGGTTCCGCAATCAGGGTTGGGAAGTCATCAATATGACGCAGTACCCTGAAGTCCACTTGGTGAAAGAATTGAATCTTTACCCGATTAGTATTGCGTTGATTACCGACTATGATTCGGGTGTGGATGGCATCCCCCCTGTGAGCCATGGGGAAGTCATGGCGTTTTTCAATCAAAATGTGGTGAATGTGAAAACGTTGTTGTTTAACTTGATTGACAAGATCCCTGCTCGCCGACCTTTGCCTGATTATGTGCCTGCCGAACGATAGGAACTTAGAAGGGGACGGCTCCTTGATTTAGAGCAAAGGCTTGACAAAATGAATAAAAATAGTCATAATAAAAATATCGTAGTCGCCTCACCTCCTTCCAAGCAAATTGGAAATGTGTCAAAGGGCGACTCTTGTTTTTTAGCTCCTTTTTGCGATAATGTCAAGAGGAGATCATCATGAAGTTTATTGATTTATTTGCAGGCATCGGGGGCTTTCACTTGGCGTTTCATCAGGTGGGTGGGGACTGTGTGTTTGCCTCTGAAATAGACACCCATGCTCGCCAAACCTACGAAGCCAATTTTAAGTCCATTTCACCCACTTTATTTGAAGACGGCTTTTTTGCGGGAGATATTACGCAGGTCGACTACACAAGCATCCCTGATTTTGATGTGCTGTGTGCAGGCTTTCCCTGTCAACCGTTTAGTATTTGTGGACAACAAAAAGGGTTTGAAGATACACGAGGTACGTTATTTTTTAATATCTGTCAAATCATACAAATTAAAAAACCGCCTGTTATTTTTTTAGAAAACGTCAAACACTTAGTTCACCATGACAATGGTAAAACACTTAATACTATTTTAGAAAGTTTGGAAGATTTAGGTTATTTTGTCAGGTTTAAAGTATTAAATGCCATTCATTTTAATACACCTCAAAATAGAGAACGTATTATAATCATCGCAACGAAAAGTAAGCCTTTTGATTTTAATAAAATATCGTACCATCCTCAAAAAATAGCCATGAAAGACTTTTTAGATGTGGAAGGAGACTTTGATTTTCTTGAAAAAGCAGAGTACACACTTCTTGAAAAAGTAACACAGCAACGTTCGGGATTGATTTTTGCAGGCTACCGAAATAAAAACATTCGCATTAATGGAACACGTCCTAATACAGAACATTTGTCTCGTGTCCATAAACAACCTAACCGTATTTATTCTATTCAGGGGACTCATCCCACGTTACCTTCTCAAGAAGTTTCAGGACGCTTTTTTATCTATGATGATCGCATTGATGCGGTGCGACGACTAACAATAAGAGAATGTTATCGTTTTATGGGCTACCCTGAAGTGTTTCAAATACATTCCTCTAAATCAGAAGCTTATAAGCAAATCGGTAATTCGGTTTGTATACCCATGATTCAAGCCGTCGCTTGTGCAATAAAAAGCCAATTCTTTGAGATAAAGGACATCCCCCATGACAACGTCAAACCCTTCGGAAATTTTACAACACGCATTCGACAACAAAGTTTGTTCGAGCAATCATCTCAACGATCAAATTCAAAGCTGGGTTAAATGTATTGCGGATAATGCTTATTCTCAAAAAGGTGTTTATACTGTTTTAGTTACGCTTTTGGTTTATAAAATTTTCGAACCTAAGCAAGATATACGTTTACATCAATCCCATATGAACAATGGTTTTTCAGGCAGAAGTATTGATACCAAGTATATTACACCCCTGCTTAAAAAGATGGGCTTACCTTCAATGAGTGAAAGTGGTTGGTTGACTCGCTCCTTGGAACAACCGTTCCCCTATTCTTTGGCATACGAAGGAAAAATTAGTGGAAAAGGGGTAAAAGTTGCCTTTTTAAGTCTATTGGATGCTGTTGAAGAAAAAGGTGCATCCTCTTTTGAAGTTTTAAGTGTGTTGTTGGGTCTTACTTGGGAAATGACAATAGAGCATCATATCCCTATACTACCTTTAAAAAATCCCGATGAATTGCTTATTTCTCAAGTGGTTGACTTTTTAAAAGCACAATTTTTTCATTCTTATGAGACGCAAGGAGGTAGTAAGTTGCCTGTTTTAGCCTTGCATAGTATGTATACTTGTTTATTGTCGGAATTGAACCGTTATCAACATTGTACACTCTTGGACTTAGGAAGTCATACGGCTTCGGATAGAACCTCTAAAACATCAGGCGATATTGAAGTTTATAAAGAAGATAAGTTATTTGAATCGATTGAAGTCAAATTAGACAAGCCGATTGATATACACTTGTTAAGAATTGTCAAAGAAAAAATCTATCAATACAATCCGACGCGTTACTATGTGCTGTCTTGTATCGGTATTGCGAAAGACGATGTGGAAGACATACAAAAGATTATAGCAGAAGTAAAAGAAGAGCATGGATGCCAAATTGTCGTCAATGGTGTTTTGGATACCTTGAAGTATTATTTACGTTTAATACAAGATAATCAACAATTTATGACGACTTATTTAAATGCAATTGAGACAGATAAAGAACTTAAAAAAGAACATAAAAGCTATACCAATGCTTTAATTGAAGCACTTTTTTATAGGGATTCCCCATGCTAAGCCCCGAAGTCAACGCCGTGTTTGAAACCCTGCTCAAAGGCATCGATGTTGAAAAAAAGCATCGATTCATCAACGTGCAAGGCAAAGAACGTCGCTTTGATGCCTTCGTTCGCTTGCAACTGAAACTCGTCATCAAGCACGTCCTCGACGAAGATGCCATCCCGAAACTGCTGATGCAGTTTCAACGCTACGACATGATGGATCTCCCCCTGCGGATGCACGCCGTCGATGCCCTCGAACATTTCTGCCATGCCATGCTTAAGCCTCCGACGAAAAAAACGGCGACTGTGGATGATAATGAAAACGCCTCCGCTGGGCAGCAGTCTTTGGCGAAGATTAAAGGCATCGGACCGAAATTAGAAGCAATGCTCCGAAACTTGGGCTTGGCAACGGTGGAAGACGTCTTGCGATATGCCCCCCGTCAGTACATTGACTACCAGCAACGCAAAAAGCTGGCGGATGTCATGGAAGGCGAATACGTGAGCCTGATTGCCACCATCAAGCGAGTGGAATCGCATGACTTGAAAAGCGGTAAATTGAGTGTGTTGCGGTTTTTATTTCAGGACGACAGCGGAAAAGCTAGCTCACAACGTTTTTTCAGCACCCGCCAACGAGCCATGCTTGAAAGCGTCAAGTCCAAGTTCCCCAAAGGCACGGAAGTCCTGATTAGCGGTAAAGTCAAGTGGGACAGCTTCAACCACTGCCCCCAACTCGACAACGCCGAAATGCAAACCTTAAGCTATGAAGACGGCGACGAATCCCCGATGCTGGGGCATGGTGCGACGACTGTTTTGCCTGTGTATCCGTTGACGCAGGGCTTAAATCTGAAAAGCCTGCGTCGATGCATTCAAAACGCCCTCGACACCTTCAGTGCCGAAATCCCCGATGCCTTGCCTGAAGCGATCCGCCAAGAACACCAGCTCATGGGTGTGCATGAAGCCTTTCATAGCCTGCATTTTCCCATGAATCTAGCGGTTGCGGAAAAAGCCAAGCATCGCTTTGGGTTTGAAGAATTGTTCCTGTTACAACTGCGTTTGGCGTTGATGCGTTACACCTATAAGCACGAAATTCACGGGCAGAGCATCCACGTCAAGCCCGATGGCTTGGTGCATCAGTTTTTGGAAAGCCTGCCGTATCAGCTCACCAAGGCACAGGCTCGATCGTTTCAAGAAGTTTGCGACGATTTAGCGTCTCCCTTGCCGATGAACCGCCTGCTGCATGGGGATGTTGGTAGTGGTAAGACCGTGGTGGCGATGCTTACCCTGCTGGTGGCGATCGAAAATGGTTTTCAAGGGGCGTTCATGGCACCGACGGAGATTCTCGCCGAACAGCACTATCAAGGATGCGTCGAGATGCTAGCTCCCTTGGGGATTAAAACGGCGTTATTGGTGGGTAAACTCGGGGCGAAAGCCAAGCGAGAGGTCTTGCAATCACTCGCCAATGGGCAGATTCATTTGGTGGTGGGGACGCACGCCCTCATTCAAAAAAGCGTCGAGTTTCATCGTTTGGGCGTTGTCGTGGTGGATGAACAGCATCGCTTTGGCGTCAAGCAACGCCTCGCCCTCCGCAATAAGGGGGTGGACGATCAAATGCCTGAACTGCTTTCGATGACCGCCACGCCCATTCCTCGGACGCTTGCCATGACAATGCACGGCGACTTGGATGTGAGCGTATTGGACGAATTGCCTCCAGGGCGGTCGCCGATTTTAACCCGTCTGTTGAGCAATAGCCATCGCAAGGAAGCGTACGATCTGATTGAAACGCAGTTGGTGTATGGTCGTCAAGCCTATATCGTCTTTCCCTTGATTGATGAAAGCGAAAGCTTGAGTGCGAAAGCCGCTTCGGCGGAATATGAACGCCTGCGGACGGCAGTCTTTCAGCATCGGCGTGTGGGCTTGATGCACGGCAAGCTCAAAGCGGAAGAAAAGGATGCCGTCATGCACGCCTTTGTGCAAGGCGAGCTTGATATTTTGGTTTCCACGACGGTGGTGGAAGTCGGCGTGAACGTGCCGAATGCGAGTGTCATGCTGATTGAAAATGCGGAGCGTTTCGGGCTGGCTCAACTTCACCAGTTACGAGGGCGTGTGGGTCGTGCGGAACATCAAAGTTACTGCGTGTTGATTGCTCAACAAAAGAACGAAGAAACGACCAAACGTCTTGAAATTATGGAAGAAACCAGTAACGGCTTTGTAATTGCGGAACATGACCTTGCCATTCGAGGGCCGGGGGATTATGTGGGCTTGCGTCAAAGTGGGTTGCCCGAACTGCAATTTGCCAACTTGGTGGACGATTACGAGCTATTGGCTCAAGCACGCCAAACGGCGTTTGAGTGGGTGGAGCGTTTGGGCGTGGCGGGGCTTCAGCAGGAGCATCCGATTTTGTGGGAAAAACTGCGTCGGGGGTCTTCAGAAGAGGTGAAACTGCTGTCTTCAGGCTGATTTATACCATTGTTTCAGTAGCTTGAATCTCTCGACTTAACTCACTAAAATGAAGTTCGATAAACTTATTACGGAACTCATTATTATCCATCATCATTTTTCGGAAACCAGCCATATAGTCTTCCGTATTTCTAAATTCTAAAGCCTTTGCAACGGCACCCATAACGCCTGACTTTTTAACTGGATACCGAAATATAAGTGTTTGAGTATCTGTTTGTGTTAAAAGAGATTCAAAGATTCCCATTTCTGTCTCAAGAAAAGCATCCAAGTCTATTTCTTGTTGGAATTCAAGACCCTCATAAGGCTTGAATGTTCCTTTCCCTAAAATTTGATCTCGCTTTGGTCGTTCAGGATCTTTTATTTGTTTTCTTATTATACGTTCGCATAAATAACTACATAAATGTTCTTTGCGTTGTCCCATTTTATCTAGGATTGCTTTTTGGGTATTTTCTAGGAGTTCTTCTCGGCAAACGTCTTTATGGCTTGCGACTCTGTTAGCCATTTCTTCTAAAACTTCAGGACTAAAATAAATGGATTCTATTGCATAGCATGGTAATGCGTAGATATAATCATTTTTTAGACTCTCAAGGTCAGATTCATCGTGGTCATCCGCATCGATAATTCCATAAGCTTTTACCCAATGAACAGATTCATTCTCTCTAAGGCTTTTTACAGCGGCTTGAACATTTCGACAATCTCCCTTAGGAATAACCGATACGTCTGGGAATAAAATTTTGTAAAGTTGATAATCTAGGCTTTGAGTCTCTCCCTCAACAAAAAGTAAGTTTCGACGTGAACCTAAAATGTCTTGTTTTAATTTATCATCAATCTCATCCTTTGATTCTAAAAGATCAGCGTCCCAAAAACACGAATTACCTTCATTTTTCCACTCGCAACTTCTTATTAATAAAACGTTTGCGTTTGGATTGTCCATAGGTAAGTTTATGTCATGGGTTGCCACAACAAAGGCACAATCGTCTCTTTCCTGTAGAAGTTGTGTAATTAAGGGGGAAATAATCGACCTATGAAAATGTCGTTCTGGTTCATCAATCAGAATTAAAGTATTTGGCGGAACAGTTAAAACTTCCGATATTAAGGAGAGTGCACTTTTTTCGGCATCTGAAAGATTTACAATACTGTAACGAGGACTAGAGTTTTTAGAAGCGTAGAATTTGTTTAAATCAGTAGTGATCGAAATTTCTAAGTTCGATAATTGTAAAAGATTGTTGAGTTTATCAAGAGGTGATAAGATATTTTCTACGACCTCACCTGCTTTAATTGCCTCTATAATACTTTGATTGTATTGGTTGTTAATACTTATTAAGTCCGATAATATCATTTGAGGTACTTCTCTTAAATATCTGGGACTACACCGAGCTTCGGGAGTCCTATTAAACTGATCTATATTTATTTTATAGTTATTCATGTGAGTAGAGCGTAAGTCAATACCATTATCTTCCAACGCTAGTTGGCGGTGGGCAAGAATACGTTTGACATGAGTAAATTTTGTATTTATATGAGTTAAAAAAGCCGATTTTCCTGTACCATTCGCACCCAAGACAAAAAGAATGTTGCCAAGGGCTAAAGAGATTTCTAGAGCCTCCTCACCATTTGGCTTAGGACAAGACAAGTTGAAATGCGTCATTTGTACCTCACGAATGATATTGAATAGAATGTTTAACATAATTCTACAATGAAAGCTAGGTCAACTCAATTATTTCAAAGTGAACGTTTTGATAAAATTACAACGAAGCCCTGTTTCACCTCAACCAGCAAATGGCATCCGTTGAATAGAGCGGTATAGCCAAGTGTATAATTTCCTGTACAGTGTCTCTTCGTTGTCGCTCGGGTTCTCGATGTGCTTATGGTCGTCTCTGTACAATCGCCCATCTGCGAGTCTAGGCTCCTGGAATAGCCTACTGTATAGAAAAATCTAAACTTGGCTATATAATGAAGAAACCACAGATCTTACCTAAATCAGGGTGTTCTTAAGCGGATGCACCTGCTGTTGCTTCAACTGCTGGTATGCCGTGTGAATCGTATTCGACGTTTCAAACCATGATCTGACGGCATCGTTGTCTTTCATGCCTGCTCGCATATCTTGCAACAGGCGAATCATTTCATCCAAGACGGTTTCCATATTGTCGGCATTGCGTTCGTACACAGGCACCCACATCGCCGCAGGACTCGCCGCCAAACGCAGTTGATCGTCAATCCCCCCACCATGAAACGCCAGCAGATGCCCTGGTTTGTGTTGAGCAATGAGATTCGTCAGTAGCACCGCATACAATTGGGGCAGGTGGCTCACATAAGCCATGGCTTCATCGTGATGCGGGGCTTCCATGACAACAGGCACCATGCCGATGAGTTCCAAAAAGGCTTTAAAGTGATTCAGCAAGCGTGTTTCCGTAAACATAGGATGCGGTGTCAACAAAAAACGCTTCTGATAAAAGAGTAAGGCACTGGCATGTTCAAGTCCCTGCTTTTCACGCCCAGCCATAGGATGACCGCCCACAAAGGCATTCGGCAACAGCTTAAAGCCCAAGTCCACAATGCCACGCTTTACACTACCAATATCCGTCACCAACACATCGTTACCTTGCACACGTTTGGCGACTTCGGGCAATAGGGCTTCGTTGGAATCCAAGTGCGTCGCCAAAACGAGCAAGTGAGATCCTTCAAAGGTAGCGGGCAAACTTTGTTGAGCCACATTCGCAATGCCTTTGCGTAAGGCAAGCTGTAAGGTTTTTTCGTCTTTGTCGACTAGCGTAATGTGTAGCTTTTCGGTGCTAAAGCGTTCTCTCATCAACCATGCAAAGGATCCACCTATTAGACCTGCCCCGATAATGGTGACTCGTTCAAAGGGCGAGGGTGTCGCCAAGAACTGGCTTTCATCAAAGGCTGGCGAAGGAAATGACATGAAACCCCTTTACTCACAAGCATTGGAGAGAAATAAAAAATGGAGCGGGCGACGCGACTCGAACGCGCGACAGTCTGCTTGGAAGGCAGATGCTCACTTTTCCAACTCTCAACTGCGACAACGATAACCACCCTATCATAACACAACTTTTAATTTTTTATCGACTCGTTTTTATCGGGTCGATTTTTTTAAATTGTTACAAACCACGGAAGGAAAAACCATGAAACCCATTCAATTTCACCCAACCCCACTTACTCCCCTACCAAAACCACGGCGAGTAAAAGCCACCGCCCAAGATTCTGATGAAGATCTGCAAGACATCCTCATCAGAATGGGACACGCCCCAACCGCCAAGCATTTAAGCCCCCAAACCCCACCCAAGAACTTTGAAAGGGACGCCTAATGAAGCAACTCTTGATCATTATGGGCTTGGCTTCATTTGGAGCCATTGCCGTTTTAACAAGCTTTTTTAAGAAGTTTTAGTCACCTCAACCGTCAAGTATTCCTTGATAGTTCAATTAAAGAAAGGTCATTTATGACAAATACAGTAGAAAGAGAAGCCGTTAAATTAACCAATAAAGTCGGAAGACCCTCGATTAACTTAGAAGAGAAGATCCACCGATTGGTTAATTTAAATCTGCAGATTGCCGAAAACGAGCTTCACCAGCTCAAAAAGTCCAACGAATGGAGGACTCAACTTGCCAACGAAGCCATGGCTTTATTGACGGATGTAGCCCTAAGGCAAGTCATCAAAGAAGCAGAAGCTAAAGCAGAAAAGAAAGCCGTCCAAGCCGTCGAAGAATCCCAAAGCGAACACATAGCGGACGAAGCCATTATTTTGCCTGATAACTATAACCCCCTTTCTTTAACGCCTGAAGAAGTCCAAAAGTTTAGAGAAAGTTTCGCTAGTCGTCCTTGCGTCGACGAAACGCATTAGTTTTTGTTCCCAAGGTGCGAGGGTAAAGAAACCCTATTTACCCTCTTTTTTTAATTTAGTTTAGTTAATTTATGGAGAGAAAACCCATGTCTAATTCAATGAATGCAGATGCTTTTTATCTGCCAAACCCAACGCCTAAAACCCTCAAATTGATTGAGGATTTAAAACAAGCCGAGTCGATGATCCTGCAATTGCACCAAGACCAAAAAGGAATGATTGAAGACATCAAAGGCCTTCAGCAAGAGTTGGACGAGTCTAAAGCCCTTATGAATAAATACAGACTCCAACGTTTTGCATTATCGGTTCAATTAGCGACAGTGGGGGGCTTATAATGCACGAACTCCCAAGACATCGCCAGTGGATGATTAAGTCTCAAGTTCGAGATGACTTGAAACGGTGGAAAACGGTCTTAGATGGACACTCCGACTATCCGAACTTTTGCCATCCGCTGCCTGAATTGAGCGAAGAAGAAAAAGCCTTTTATTATGCGACGCTTGCTAGTCTGCGTCCGCCTAAGCTTTTTGTTCCAACACTACCGTTAAAAGAAAGCAGAGACGCAAACCATTAAGGTATGCGTCTCTTGGGGAGCATGAAAGGAGAGAATCATGCCGAAAGCCTACATGCCATTTTACACAGGGGATTACCTCAAAGACACTCGCCACCGCCTCACCACGTGGCAACACGGAGCCTATATGCTACTACTCGTCGACCAGTGGGACACAGAGTCCCCCATTGATTTCAAACGTGCCTGTAAGATCGTCGAAGCCTACACAAAGAAGCAGAAAGAAGATGTTTTATTTATTCTGACATCATTTTTTAAGCCTGTTCAACAATCGGGGGAGCCTGTTCAAAACTTTAATCTTTTTGATTTAAACGTCAAATGTTCGTCAAATGTTGATCAAATTAATGAAAAATGTTCAGAAAATAATTCTAAAAAACTTTTGAACACCCTCGATTTATTTTGGGAAAACACACGTTTAAAAAAAGAACTTGACAAGTACCGAGACAAAGAAGCTAAGCGGATTAAGGCTGGTTCAAAGGGGGGTAAAAAGCGAGCGGAAAACGCAAGCACTGCTTCAAGTGATGCTCAAGCAATGCTTGAAGTGACGCTTAAGCAATCAGAATCAGAATCAGAATCATTTAAAAAAAGTTCACAAAAAAAGAAAAACCCACCAGTGGCATCAAGCGAACTTTTTTTCAAAGAGCAGGGCAAGCCTGCTCGGGCGACGGACTTGCTCAAAGAATTGAGCGAAGAAGGGCAGAAGACGTTTTTTCTTCAGGCAAACGAGTATTTGGGCAGGGCTTGCAAAGGGAAAGCCGTGGATTTGGGGGAGTTTGGGAACACGCTTGCCAAAATCACGATATGGCAAGCCAAAGGCGTGAATCACGCCGATTACGTCCATTTCGACGAGCGACAAGTCCGATCCGATTGCTTGAAGCGAGCGGTTGACGGCTTGTTCAAGAAAGATTTGGGAAGCGTCCGATCGCTCAAAGCCTTTTTGCTTGGAGCCTTCAGGCAAAACTGGAAGGAGTGGCTTCCCCCTGAAAACAAGGCACAACGCAAGTAAAGGGTTGAAAACATGAGCGAGAAAAACTACTTTAAGCCGACAACGAAAGAAGTTAAAAAAGCAATCAAGCCAAGCGAAAGAAAGAAAAATACCATGCCAGCAACAATCGGAACAGCTAAGCCATTAAAGCCCCTAAATCTACCTGCGGTTAAGCTTAGCAAAGCCAACATTCAAGAGGCTTTAGACTACTTTAAGGAGCATCCTGAAGAGGCTCCCAAAACTCGTCAGCTAATGCAATCCGTCGTGAGAGCCAAGGCGTATGCCTTTGCACGCCGTGATCAATCGATGGAGGTGAGTCCAAGTGAGTGATATTTTTGAAAAGCTTGAGCTGACTGGGGAGCTAGCTGGTATTGCCGAAATGGTTGGCAAGCAAAGGGCGTATGCTCTTGCCAAGGAGTTTTCAGACTTGCGAAAGATTTACTTTCCCAAGAAAAAGAAGGGGAAGGCTTACGACCGCTTGGTTAAAATACTAGGAGCAGAACTGGCAAACAGCTTATGCGAATTATACGCCTCTGAACTGGTTGACATCAGCCAGCAGAAGCGAGTAGAGATGATAATCAAGCGACACAATGTGGGCATCTTGGCTTTACTGGGCTACTCTGATGCGTCTATTGCTCATCAAATGAAGATCACCCCTCGCCGTGTGAAAGAGATCTTGAAGGATTTGTCACTGGGGCAATTGAATCTCTTTGAGAATCAAAAGGTACTCCCTAGCCCTTTTTCCTGCGGGTCTGCTGAACCCCGAAATGTGGCTATGCGTGGTGATTTTTCGGGGACTTCGCTTCGGTGAGGGGTGGGAAGTTGCGAAAACGCTAGGAATGGAAAGGTTTTAGAGGTTTAGCGAAAGGTTTTAAAATGGAAGATGTGACCGATTTGTACGGTTTGGAAAATCAGGAAGAAGCGAGCCAGTTGAAGCTTGAAGGTGTGCCGTCTTCAGAACTGAAGGGGTTTACGGTGGATGCCTTGGCACGGATCTTTGCGTGTACGACGAGGAACGTTCAGGAATCCGCTGAAAAAGGCGTGATTACACGCCTTAGCACGGGGCTTTATGCCAGTACGAGCGTCACTGACTACATTGTGTGGATGCGTGGGAAGATGACAGGCAAAGCCAACCCTGTGGCGGAAGACTACAAAACCCGTGACATCAAAGCGACGGCGGAAATGAAGGAGCTGAAAGTCGCCAAACAGCGTGGGGAACTTCACCATGAGAGACATCTCAATAAGTTTCTTTCCACAGTGATTAAGACTGCCGTCGGGCGTTTGAGAGCCTTACCCTTCACGAAAGCCCCCTTGTGGTTCAGGTGCAAAAGTGAAGCAGAACTTTGCGAAAAAGCCATTCAAGCCATTGATGAAGCCTTACAAGAAATTACTAACCTAGATTTGAAAAAGGAAATGACCTATGACTTTAACGACGAACTGGGCGGAAATACCGAATCACACGATGCAGTTCTTTCAGAAGATGATGAGTCAATTTTTACCCCCTTTGACGATGAACTTGAGTGATTGGACGGAGCAGAACATCAAGTTGCCCACCAATACGTCTTTGTCGGGGCGGTGGAGTCGTGAGACGGCTCCTTATCAAGCTCCCATACTAGATGCGATTTCAGACATTAAGGTGAGACGGATTGCCGTGATGTCAGGCTCACAAATCGGTAAAACACTCATTCAGCAATGTGCGGTCGGCTACTACATGAAAGAACGCCCACGACCTATCTTGTTTATTCAACCCAATATCGGGCTTTGCAAAGAGTTTGTGAAAAATAAAATGCGTCCTTTTATTGAAGGGAATGAAGGCTTACTCGCCTTGACAGGAACCTTGAGAGGCACTCAAACTGAAAATTCACTTACTCATATTCAGTTTCCTAGTGGATTTTTAAAGATGGCAGGGACGCAAGCCAGTGGTGATTTAGCCATGAATAGTGTTGGCTTGCTTTTAATGGATGAATGTGACCGATATGCTTTGGATGTGGACGGCGAAGGTGACCCGATGCTCTTGGCTCGTCAACGTGGAAATAGTTACTGGGATTTTAAGGAGGTCAATACCAGTACTCCCACAGATGCCACGACCAGTCGCATTAAGGCAGAATACCTGCTAGGGAGCCAAGAACTATGGATGACCCCTTGCCCGAGTTGTGGCGAGTCGAGCGTCTTTGAGTTTGACCGTTTTGATTGTGACACCTATCAAATGGCGTGTCCTGCCTGTGGCTCCTTTCACGATGAGTACGACTGGAAGGCGATGGGGGGCGAGTTTGTGGCTCAAAACCCCGAAGTCACCGATATTCGTAGTTTTCATGTTCCGGGTTTTCTCAGCCCTTTTATAAGTTGGAAAGATATATCGGTTACTTTTCACGAGGCAATGACTAGAGGCATTCAAGGACAAAAAACTTTTCAAAACACGACGCTAGGCTTGCCGTGGTCGGACGTGGGCGAATCGGTGGAACCCGAAGGGCTTATGAAGCGTTTAGAAGTCTACACGGCGGACGTACCGAAGGGCGTGTTGATTTTAACCGCAGGCGTGGATGTGCAGAAAGACCGTTTGGAATACGAGGTCATCGGTTGGGGCATGGGCTACGAAAGCTGGTCGGTGGATTGGGGTGTGATTTATGGAAACCCCTTGCATCAAGAAACGTGGCAAGCCTTGGATGAGATCCTTACTAAGCGTTACACGCATGACAGCGGTTTGAAAATGACGATTGCTCGTGCCTTTATCGATTCAGGATTCTTACCTCGTGCCGTGTATGACTTTGTGGCGAAAAAAGGGGCAAGTTCGGGTGTTTCTGCTTCTAAAGGGCGTGGTGGTTCTTACCCATTGGTGGAAAAACCTCAACAGAAGAAGCGTAGCGATCGTGAACAGCGAACCGTCCCCCTTTACATGATCGGTGTGGATGAAGCCAAGATGCACGTTTATAGCTACTTGACCATGGATGAAGTCGGGGCTGGCTACTGCCACTTTAAAGACGGCATGAATAACGAGAACTATTTCGCCCAATTGACCGCTGAAAAGCGTGTAAAGAAGGACACCAAGGCAGGCATTCGCTATGAATGGGTCAATCAAGGGGGCAAGCGGAACGAAGCGTTGGATTTAAGGGTCTATGCTCTCGCTGCGTGTCATAACTTGGATCCCAACTGGCATAGAATCGCCCGTAAATTGGAATCTAAAATCAATAGGATATCTCAAGAAAAAAGAGAAATACAGGAAAGTATTGCAGGAATTTCGGACGATGCAGGAAAAGAGGAATACAGGAACGTATTGAAGAAATTAGAGGAAATGACTGCAGAAAATTCAAAAGAAAACTTACGAAAAATGCCCAAGAAAGAGGAGGTAATTTTAGATAAAGTAGAAATTAAGAAAAAGAAGCGGTCACGCCGCTTGACGTATGGAGGTCGTTAATATGGCAAGGACGTATCACAAAGACCCCCCTTGCTTTGAAGTGCAAGCCCCTTTGGGTGGTTCTCACTTTGCCCAGTCCCCTCGTGGGTTGGTGGGTGTTTTGAATAAGTATGGTTGGACGTTGTCGCCTGAAATGTGGGAGCGTGTGAACGCTCATTACAAGCAGTGTGCAGGCACGAATGTTTTGTTTGTTATAGGTAAGTCGGATTTGATTGAGAATCCGTTGTTAATGGAAAATAAGGAGGAATCACTATGATTTCACACGCTTTGAATGTGGTGGATTTGTTGGAGCGTCAAACCGATCACGGCTTGACCACAGGCATCCCGATGAGTGAGTTGCAATTGATCAATGAAGATTTGGCGACTTTGATTCAGAACTTAGTCAAGCTAGGGGGTTCAGGCTCCTTGACCGTTAAGTTTAACTTTAAGGCGGACAGCCGTGACAGCGTCATGGTGAGCGTCGCAAGATCGATCAAGTCCCCTAAGCCTAAGCTAGGCTCTCAACCCTTGTACATGAGTCAGCACGGCAATCTGTATGATGAACATCCGAATCAGCAGAAGTTGGACTTGCAAGAGGTGCAAAACGTCCGACAAATTATTTAGA
Organism: Vampirovibrionales bacterium; assembly: GCA_044371965.1. Classification (GTDB taxonomy): domain Bacteria; phylum Cyanobacteriota; class Vampirovibrionia; order Vampirovibrionales; family JAJTHC01; genus JAJTHC01. The sequence continues at coordinate 16,804 of JBILSS010000003.1, read as the reverse complement.
TGTTCCCTAATTTAAATGTTCCCGTTGTTATTGTTATTTTTTAAGAAAGACCTATTTTATGAACATGATTGATTCCTTATTGGAAAAGTTGACCCCGAAAATGCCTGAAGTGATCACGATTGACAAGACACGTCACTTTTTACTTGAGAAAGACGACGAGTCCTTTGAGTACAAAGAAGTGGCTCCTGATGCCCCCACGCCTAACCCACAGGTGCGGAACGTCAGCACGATTGAATCGCTTAAAGACATCATCAAACACTTGATTGCGAATAGCGAAGAAGAGGCTCATAAGCTTTTTGAAATCGCCTTAGATGATGAAGGGGCGACTTTCTACCCTGACTTTACGCATGGAAATCGCCACAAGTTCGTGCGTTATGAACGTTGCAAAAGTCAACAATGGGTGACCTTGCTTGATTTATTGGACGAAAAGCCACTGGCTCACGCTCAATTTATTAAGAAGTTGCGTACGCTCCGCCCCAGTATCGAAGGGTTTAATGACTTCTACCGTCAGTGGTCAACAATCACCATTTCAGACGACAATGCCTTTGTCTCGGCTCCTGACATCACCCAAGATGGATCAGGTGCTGCTTCCGCCAGCATGAAGGTGAAAATCAAAAACACCAATGCTGAATCGGATGTGAACTTGCCATTTTCCTTTGATTTGACCATGCCTTTGGTGCGTGGAAGCGAAGAAACCTACTCGTTTGAAGCGGTGATTGATGCGACAGGTGTTGCGAACAATCAAGGGTCTCGTGATTGGAAGTTTTCCGTCTCTATTCCTGAATTGAACATCACCAAAGACCTGTTGCTTCAAGATGAAGCGGATTACATCACGGAACAGTTTATCGAAAAGCCTCTGTTGATTGTGAAGAACTACACCGCTAAGAGCTAGTTACAGTATATAAAGCCCCTCCCCTTTCTTGGGGAGGGTTTGGAGGTAAATAGTGGAAGTATTTGTGCAGTGTATTTGTATACTTTTCGCCCTAGTTGGGATGTTTGTCTTCCACAGCCTAAGTATAGAGCAGTACAAGGAAGGACTCTACGGATTGGCTGTTTTTAATTCGGGGGTTTCCCTACTTTTACTGTTGAATTGGTTTGCAAATACACTTCAACTATTTAAGCAACTTGGTTGGATTTCATACTAGAAAGCAGGTGAAGCATGAAGAATCTTAAGCATAATTTTTTTAAAGAGAAAACGTCCGTCGATTTTTCAAAAACCTACAATACAATTGGGAAATCAAGAGATAAAGGCTTGCCTGTGTATTTGCAAAATATCTCAAATCCTGATGTAACTCTTAAGGTCGTTGTAAGACGCTTATCTGCAATGGATGTTAATGAAGAGAGGTTATTTTTTGCTGATATTTCAGGGGATGTGGAGGTATTTGAGGGTTCAGCCCTTATTGAAGAATTACCAGCCCATATTTTCAGGCTGATTTTAAGTCAGTGGAAGCTGAAGCCTTACCAAAAGCAAGCAGGTGAAGCATGATGAAAGAGTTTTTTTGGTTGACGTTCGACGATGGCTCGCACATCAAGGCATACGCCACGTATGCTGAATTTGGCACTTTTGAAAGAGAAAGTTGGGTCAAGCTAGACGGAACCCCTGTTGATAAAAACATCTATGGTGTTCAGCGTGGCGGTTGGCAGGGAAAAGAAATACCCTATGAGCCATTTGATATGAATGAGAAAGAGAGATTGACGCATGATTAAGAAGCTTTTAACGATTCTCCTATTTCTTAAGTGCCTCGATTTATTACTGGATTGCATCCACTCTTTCAAAAGCCTAGACGACTCTAAAAAAGAACTCGCAGGGGGCGGTGGATTCTTTCAAGAACAAATATATGGAGAAGATGACGCATGATGAAAGACGATGCAAGCTACCAAGACGCTTTAAGTAAAATCTACGACTTAATGCAACTTGAAACCCTTTCAGACAAACAGGGGAAGACCCTAGACAAGCTAGCTAAGGATGTGGAGCTTTACGAGGCTTATGATGAGTTAAAACGCCTTAGAGAGTCCCTTAAAAGTGCAGAGGAAGACATCCAAACGGTTGAAGCACTGGAGGGAGGATCAGAGGTTAGGAAAAATTACTTGTTGTGGGAAGCAAGAAAACGACGCACTTCTATTCTTCGCCAGTTCGGACTGGCACACTGTGAATTAGCAGAAATCAAGAAAGCAGGTGAATAATGACTAAAGCCAAAAGACCTTGTACACTCCCTGAAGGGTGGACACCTGAAGCAGTTGATGTATCGAATGATAACTCACATCCGCTTTATTTGAAAGTATTGAAACGGCAAGACACACGGGGTTATCCTGTTAATACGAATTGCTTTATAGCGGTTTGTTGTAATCACTACAAAACAGGTGGTGATCAGATTATCGCCCATAAAGAACTCCCCATGCTTACTAGTGATTTTGATGACAACGTCCGCATTGGCGAGGCTTTTAAAGAAGCCATGGAGGCAATGTACGAAGCTCGGCATCCTTGGCTAGACTTTGCTCATGCCCTTGAGCTAAATCTTGAAGAAGAAATTGAAAGATGTGGTTATTTTTTAGTTATGGCTCAACGGGGTGATTCCAAACCGACACATCATCTAGTAAATGCAGACCACGGGCATATTGAAATGTTCTGTGGAGATGTTGCGGATTCCCTAGATTGGCACGAAGACCTTAGTATTTTAGCCTTCAAGCCTTTCAATCCTAGTGATTTTAGTTTGTTTGAATCTGTTAAAGTTTGGGAGGGTGACGCATGATAGCCCTCAATTTTAAAGAGCAATTTGCGGATGCCGTCGCTACAGGCAAGAAGACGCAGACGATACGGCGGACGAACCGCTTTAAGGTGGGGGATACCCTCCAGCTCTACACAGGGCAACGTACAAAGGCGTGTCGTCAATTGGGTGAAGCCGTTGTGAAAAAAGTCTCGCAGATTCTTATTTTTGAAAATCACATCAGGACGTATTCCCCCACTAAAGGAGACTGCCTTAAAATGGTCGCCTCTGCCAATTATGAGACACTCAATAAGTTGGCTAAAAAAGACGGCTTCAAAGACTTTGAAGAGATGAAGGCATTCTTTGTGGCTCAATATGGCGACTTGCCGTTTGAGGGGTATCTGATTGAGTGGAAACTACAGAAAGAAGGTGAGTGATGGAAATGTTGCGTATGATCATTCGTGTGACCCTCAAGCTTTTTCTTGTTTTGCTTTGGGTGTTTATCCAATTGGCCATTCTGCCCTTTGCTCTAATCGTAGGCATATTGAAATATGGGCTACCAAAGGCTGAAAAAACTTTTGATGATTTTATTCGTGATGTAAGCAAGAAAGAAGGTGACTAATGAAGATTGCAAAAGTCAAACAAACATTTAAGATTAAAAGAAACGGTCTTTTTCAATTTAAAGATCTATACGAGTTGGAATTAAATGATCGTACCTTGTATTCAAATGCAATTATTGCAGTCAATAAAAGATTCGTCGATATAACGGGTTCCACTGTTAAGAATAAGGTTACTCTAAAGACAAAGCCTTTAATTTTAGATTTTGAAAATTTGGATTGTACCCAATTTTCCAAACTTGAAAAAACCGAAGAGACTCACAAGGATTTTGTAAAAGTAAAAATTGGCAAAATTGAATCTTATATTGCTTCTTATGTTTTTAATGAGTTTACCAATAAGTCCTTGGTAGAGTTTACTTTTTGGCAAAAAAGCAGATTAAAACCTATTTATTTTGCTTTTAATGGCGAAGTCGTTGGGTTTTTTATGCCGTGCCTGATTTCCCAAAAGTTTTTAAAAGAAATTGAACTCAAAAAAGCAGAGGGAGCCTAAGCCCTATGGAGCTGACTATTTCAGATCTAAAAGAACTGTTGAATCGCCATGGCGACGGAACGGTTGGCATTAACGGCAACCTGTTCCACTTCCAAGCCTTGCTGGATAAGCAAAAGGAAGAAGTCTCCATTCGTTTGGTGAGAAATATCGCCAGCCCCCCTCGGACTTTGGGGTTTTTTACCGAAAAATTGATAGAGTACGAAGACTTACCGATCCGCTTAGAAAAAGGCTCTAAAGTTCAAGCGGTTTATTTCGACGAAAAAATGAGCCTCTACCACTTGGCGGACACGCTTAATGGAGGCTTGACCCTGTTATGGATGCTTTCAGAAAATCCATGCCCCAGCAAGCTAGACGACTTAAGGGCGAGTGAGTTAGAAGTCTTGAAGCTTGTCGCCAAAGGGCATGACAAAAAGAGCGTTGCTGAAATGCTGGTGTTGAGTCCTAAAACGATTAACACCCACTTAACCCACATCTACAAAAAAATAGGTGTAAACGACCGCACCCAAGCCTGCCTTTATGCGATCAAATACGGTTTGGTTGGGATTGAAGAAATTGATCTTGAATCTGCTATTTAAACAAAGCGTTTTTTGCGGACGTCCGCAAAAAAAGACTTGATGTTATAATTTAGAAAAAAGGAGAGTACGATGCCTAACGAAACTCACTGTTATTTTGATAAAATTATTGAGATGTTAGACCACTTACCCACTCATCAAGAGTACGTTAGAATTTATAATGAATTGATGGGGCAAGATTTTAAAAAGAGAGAACGAAATGGAGAGCCTTTTTTACATGAAGGCATTCCATCTTTAGACGTTTTCAATTCACGAATTAAACACATTGAGAATCAACGTATATCGGATTTCCTAAAAGAACATTTTAATTATGGGGGAAATCCTGAATCTTTTGAGTTTGAGTGGATTCCGTCTGCATCCTGCTTTGCGAAGCATATTTTAAAAGATATAAAAGGTGGTCTTATCATAAACAGCTTGTGCTACTTACTTAAGCATGATCAATACAGGCAATACACTTGCAAAAGAGGTGATGACGAGTTTTTAGAGGTTTTTTTAGAGCGACAAGCTAGAGCAAAGGAAGCCTTTTTTAATATGCTCTCGTCTTATAATCAGTATCAAAGTTTCACCATAATGCGAAAGTGCCTTGATGCTTTTGTAAAGAAATACCCGAGACCCACTAGAACATGGTATCCATACAGAGAAAATAGAAAAGATTGCGTTACGCCAGAAGAGTATATTACCCTTCTACAAAAAGGAGATAAAGATTCCTCTCTTGAATGGCAGAGTTTTGTAGATCGTGAGTTGGAACAATTGGTTTACGTCTCTAATGGGTACAAAAAATAGAAAGGTGAATTATGAATACACTTGATGCAGTTTATTTCTGCAATTTAATAAAATCTTGACGGTTTCTGCCCAAGAAATAAGATGCACTACCTTCTATACTGGTGGTTGGAAGGGAATGTTTTATGTCCAAAATGCGAGCGATTCTTGAAGTAGAAGCCAATGCCAGCGGTCTTGAAAAGGGCTTAAAGACGGCTCAAAATGCGTTGAACGCCACGTCCAAAGGCGTGGATTCGCTGAATAAGCAGTTTAAAGCTGCCGACAGTGCTGCTAAAACCCTTGGAGGCTTTAACAAAACCAAGAATAACTTGGTCGCTCTTCAAAAAGGCATCGGCACCACCAAGACCAAGCTTAAAGAGTTTCAGACGGTTTTGAAGAATTCAGGCAGTTTAGATGCCACCGCCACAAGCCAAATGGAACATTATACGAGGCTTTTGAAAACCCAAGAACGCCAGCATAAGGTCTTAGGAAACTCCATGCGTCATTATAAGGCTTCACTGAAGTCGCAAGGGCTTTACACGAAAGATGTGGCACGCAATGAGGAAAAGCTCACCAGTGTGTTAAAGTCTCAAATAGAAGTGAGGACTCGTTTAGACTCTAAAATCAAGTGGGGTAAAAAATGGGAAACGATTAGCAGTGCCTTGCCCCTGACGACTTTGCTTGGCGGTAACCCCATGATGGGCGGTGCGGGCATGGTGGCATCTACCCTCTTTGGGGGTGGGGCAGGTTTGGCGACGATGGGAGCCTTGGGTTTAGCAGGCGGAGCGGTGGGGATGTTTAACGGAGCCGAAGGGCAAGCCTACCGCAGTAAAGACACCGCCTTGCGTTTGATGCAGAATACAGGCGGATTTAGTGATTCCATGCGTGGCACGATTTCCGATACCTTGCTTCGCACCAGTAGCATGAGCCTGATGCAGGAGCCTCAACTGATCGATGCCTTGCAGGTGTTGATTGCCAACGGTGTACAGACTCAAACGGCGTTAGCGATGTTGCCGACGCTGGCGAAGGCAAGCAAGGGCAGTGGGACGGATCCGCTGGATATGGCGGAACTGGCGACGGCGTTAAGTCTTCACATGGGCGTTAAGCCTCAAGACATAGGCAAAGCCCTAGATGTGCTTTCCACCGCAGGGAAGCTGGGAAGCTTTGAGTTGAACAACATGGCTCAATTCATGCCGAAGTTGGGTGCTATGTTTAAAGTAATGAACCTTGATCAAAAGAACCTTCCTGCGGTGGGGGCAATGCTCCAAGTCGCTAAAAAGGGAGCAGGTACACCTGAAGAAGCGGCTAACAACCTCTTCAACTTCCTGTCTAAGGCTTATTCAACTGAAACGCTAAACAAGTTCAGTAAAAAAGGCGTGGATGTGGTCGATTTAATCGCCAATCCGAAGAAATACTTCCCCAAAGCCGAATCGGGCTTAGAAGCCTTTATGATGAAGATCCGTGAAATGACGAAGAACGGCACAGATCTAAAGGTGATGAGTGCCTTGTTTGGCGATCAACAGGTGAAGAACTTCCTGATTCCTATGATGTCGAACTGGCAAGAGTACGAACGCATTAAAGAAAAGTCTAGCAAGGATTCCGCTGGGGCGATTGATCGTGATTTTAAGAATATCAGCCAAAGCAGTGAAGCGAGTACACAGCGACTGGGGTCGAGTTGGCACAAGTTTAGTACGCAAGTGTTAGTCGCTCTTAATCCGATCGGATCCAAACTCGCCGACCTAACGGCGGGTGCCTTAGATTTAATGACAAATGTGATTAAAGCAGGTACAAGACCTGCCACGGAAAAAGAAAAGAAAGGCATTCAAACCTTTGTCAAATCTTACACGCCCAAATCCACGAAGACAGGGGATGCCTTTTGGGATGAATCCACACCCTATTATAACCCCAATGTTGTGCCTCCTGCCAAGAGACAAAGCCCTGCTAAAAAAGCGAGTGCTGGCGGAGGTACGGTCGTGGTGCAGGTGGCAAGCCTGCCGAGTCGTCAGCAGTTGACCGCCTTTATGGATATGGCAAAGAATGCCACACAAGGCACGATGTCGGACATGCCTGAATATGCGTAGCTCCCCCGAACAAACGAGTTCAAAAAAACCGCTTGACTTTTCTAGCCCCATTTGCTTTAATAAACACATGGGCTTAGAAAACCCTCAAAAGTCAACTACAAAAAACAAACCTATTTTTAGGGTTTGGATGGATTCTGTCGCAAGGCAAAATCGCCCGTTGACTTTTCGGGTTTTCTACATCCAAGCCCTTTTTTACGTTGTGAATTCCCCTAGAAAAGGAAAAAAGTCAAATGAATAACGACCTCTACACCGCCACAGGCGGTGAGATGCCTCACGAACTGTTGGGGCAACATGAAGTGCATTTCGGCTACATTCGTGTCACCACGACCTACCCCCAAGGGGGGTCTGTGGTGCATGAATTTCCGAAAGAATACCGTTTGAATCTGCAACAAAAGAAGCAGATTCTACAGATTCTGCACGGAGCCGAACCCATGAAGCATGAGAAGGTGAAGCGTTTGGAACGCAAAGCCACGCATGCGGAGTTGGTGAAAAAGCGTGAAGCCGAAGCCAAGAAGCTCGAAGAAGATCGGGCGTGGCGGAAGAAGCTGATTTTTGAAGCACGCTTAAAAGAGTTAAATACCCCTAAGAATAAAGGAAACTAAGGTTATGATGAATCCGACTGTATTAGAAACAAAACCCCAAGTCCGCCCTGAAGACTTAAGAGCCTGTTTAGAAGTGTACAACGCCGAAGTGCCTAAAGGGGTACTGGCGTTAACCGCAGGCGTGGCGGTGTTTAAAAACCGTTTGGAATATGAAGTGGTGGGTTGGGGCGAACGCTTTGAAAGCTGGTCGATCGATTGGGGTGCCATTCATGGTGACCCCACGAATAAAAACATATGGGACATTTTGTATCAACGCTTGAACAAGGTCTACCAACATGAAGACGGCAAGCCTATGCCGATTGGTCGCACGTTTATCGACAGTGGCTTTTTGCCACGCCAAGTCTTAGCGTTTGTGCAAGACAAGGATGTCGATTCTAGCGTGTCGATGTGTAAAGTCGTTTATGGGGAACATCCGTTGGTCAGCTCTTTTTCTAACGACGAGCTGAACGATATGGACGAGCGTGAGGAGGCTCCGCTTTATTTTATAAGCCATGACCGAATCAAGTCTTTCTTTTACAAGCTCTTGAACAATAGGGACGTATACCCCTTCCATTTCAGGTACGGGATGAACAGTGACGCTTATTTTTCGTCCTTAACGTCACAACAATACATCAAGCTTGAGGGTGGTTGGTTTTGGGTGAATCAGCAAGGCAGAGACACCGATGCCTTAGATTTAAGACTCTTTGCACTAGCGGCATGGTGTGATTTTAAAGGCTATAAAGAAATAGAGCCTCCTGCGAAGAAGCCTGTCACGCTTGAAGACTTGAACAGGCGGTTAAGTGAAGTTGAAAAAGTCTTAGAAATAGCATCTAAGGCTTAAGCAACCCCAAGGGAGCCTTCATCGGCTCCCTTTTTGTTTGTGTTTCATAATTAAGGTATTGACAATATCCTAATTATGAATTATACTAAAAGCATATCCAGCACAGGAAAGACCGCCCATGCCCGAGTTTACCTTTAAGCAACTGAAAGCCGAATTGGAAGCCCTCGGCTTCACCGTCAAACAAGACGCCAGCGGACATTATCAAATCTATTGGAAACACCGTTGGGTGACTGCCTTTGCCACGACTCACGGCAAGAATGCCAAAAGAGGCATGGTGAAGATGCCTTATTACCGTAAAGTTCTTAAAACATGCCACGCTTTTTTAGCGAATAACCCATAAGGAACCTACTCATAATGAAACAAAGTGATATTTTAAAAACCCTTAAAACACGGTGGGACGAAGAAGGCGAATGCTTTGTCGCTGAAAGCGATTTGTGGGATGTGCATATTGGCTGTGGCGACACGAAAGAAGAAGCCATACAGATTTTTGGCGTAATGCTTGCGTCTCAATGGGAAGCCTTTGAACAAGGCAATCACTACATGAACCAAAAGGTGGGGCGACCTGCCTTAGGTCGTCAAAACTTGACGACTCGTTTATTTGCGGATGTCAAAGCGACCTTGAAGCTCCAAGCGAAAGAAGCAGGCGTTAGCGTCGGTGAACTCATTGAACGCATGACGATTGAGAAGTTTGGACTCACCCCCAAGTTCTAAATCCTTACGATTTATGCCCAAGAAATAAAGACAGTCCCCTTTTATACTTAAGGTATGAAAGGGGATTTTTCGCATGAGTCAAGACATTATGATGCAACTGGGCGACGTGCAGTTTACAATCAGCACCCTTGCCCTTGAATCCATGAGCCGCAGTAAAACGTACCGATACACCAGCCAAGACACGCTAGGAGCAGGTGTCGTTCACCAGTACATGGGGCGTGGCTTAGAAACCTATGCCGTTGATGCCGTATTGTTTGCCAAGGGCTTGCGGTCGGAGTTGGGTCGTGAAAATGACAACGGCGTGGATTTGGCTAAGCTAGATGCCTTGGCTGCTTCGGGCAAGCCTGCCCCCCTCTATGACGGCATGGGTAAGAACCACGGTAATTGGGTGATTCAAAGCATCGGCGAGTCGGGCGATCAATACACGCTTTCGGGTCAATTGCTCAAAACCAAAGTAAGGCTTGAATTAAGCCGAGTGGAGGGTAAATAATGACGGTACTTTACACGTCGCACGACGGCGACACGATCGACTTGATTTGCTTTCAGCATTACGGCAGTACGGATGCCGTTTTAACCGTGCTTGAAGCGAATCCCTTGATTGCCAATGCCCCTGCTGAATTGACGCAAGGGATGAAGATTACCCTGCCTGACTGGAAGGCTCCCAGTAATGAAGGGGAGGCGATTGTCTTATGGTAATGCGAACCCCTGCCTTTAAACTCGTCGTCAATGGTGAAGATGTCACTGAAAAACTAAAGCCTCTTTTTGTGGAACTTTCCGTCACCGATGATGCGAAAGACGAGTCGGATGCCTTGGAATTGGTTTTGGTGCGTCAGCCGACTTTAGTCATTCCGCATCGTGGGGCGATTCTTGAAGCTAGCATCGGCTTTCTTGAGTCGGGCTTGATTAAAGTCGGGCGGTATGTGGTGGATGAACGAGAAATCGACGAAGACAGTCGCTTGGTTGTCTTGCGATGCAAGGGGACTCCCCTCAATACAAATGCCAGCTATAAGCAAATGCAGAGCCAACGAACGCAAGCGTGGCAAGCAGGGACGCTAGGCGTTGTGCTTCAAAGCATCGCTAAGCGGAATGGCTTGAATGCGTCGATTAGTCCTTCCTTGGCAGGTATTCCCATGACGGCTTTTTATCAAAGGCAAGAAAGCGATCTGCACTTGGTGCAACGCTTGGCACGCACGAATCATGCCACGTTTAAAATTAATGGCGGCTCCCTCATTTTTCAAGCCCTTGGCTCATTGATTACGCCTACAGGTCAAAACCTGCCCCTTCATCGCTTTAATGCAAAAGAAGTCAGCAGTCTACAGTACAGCGACGGCGGACGTGGCGAAGGCGGTTCATGCGTGGCACGTTACCGTTCACGCACGCAAAAGAAAGCCGAAAGTATTATTGTTGGTTCGGGGGAGCCTGTGCGACGCTTAAAAACCGTCTTCCCCAGTTTGAGCCAAGCCCAACAGGCGGCATCAGCTCACTTGAATCAGACACAGAAATCAAGCCGACGCTTGAGCCTGAAACTCCCCTTAGGCGATACATCTATCTTTGCCTTGCACAAAGTCACGATTACAGGCACGACACCGCCGATTGCAGGGGTGACGTGGCAGATTATACGAGTCACCCATAATTTCGATTTAACCCAAGGGTTAACCACCCAATTAAACTGTGAAGGAGATTAAGATGTTACCCTTACCCGATTTAAATGAACTCTTTGACGGCGATGAGTTTGCTCAATCTATTGCTTGGGTGAAAGACGGCGAACCGCATGAAGCCCTTTGTATTTTACAGTCGCCTGAAATGTTGGTGCGTTTAGGTATTTTGACTTTAGAGGAAGCGGAGGCTGTGGCGATTATGCAGATGAGTGAGTCGCAAGGTCTCAAGCGTGATGATATTGTCACGATCCATGAGACGAATTACCGCATTACCCATGCCTTGCATGACGAGTTTGGTCTCGTTCGGTTTGGCTTGACGCTTAATCACGTCAACGATATTGCGACAGGTTCCAATACGGAAGAAGAGGAGGTCTTTGAATGGCAATAAGTGCCAAATTTAATAAAGCCCCCCTTGATCAATGGATTAAAAGCCTAGGGAGTGAAGCAGAAAAAGCCAAGCGTTTTGCCTTGAGTGATGCCACTCGTAGAGGGCGAAGCTTAGTACAAAAAGAACTCAAGGGGCTAGTGCCTGCTTCTGTGTTGAAAAAGCGGTTGTTGCAACGTATTCAAGCGTCTGAAGGCAAAGGCTCGGTTTTCTTGGGCTTAAACCCTGTGGATTTGGCTTATTTAAAGCCAACCCAAACCGCACGAGGTATCAAGGCAAACAAAGTTCAGTATGAAGGGGCGTTTTTCAAAAAGAACAGTCCTAAAAAAAGCGTCTACATGCGACTAGGCAATAGTCGATTGCCGATTATTAAAGTCAAGCAAGATATGCCTGTGACGGAATCAGAATCTTTAATGGATGGCGTTTTAGAACAGATGATTGCTTACTTTGTAAGCCGTTACGAGCATCACTTACACCGATTAGGAGCGATTTAAATGGATATTCCTGCCGTTAATTTACAGGACTTGCACACGGCGATTGCCGAAGCGTTGGCAACGGCTGTGCCTGCCTTAAAAACCATTAAGGCGGATTATACCTTTATAGACTTTGAAACGTGGCATGGACAAGACTTTCCCTTGCTGACGATTGAATGTAACCGCATGAACCCTGTAGCGGAACAAGGCGGTGGCGAGCAATTGCGTGTGCAGTTGGACTTTGAATTTCGAGTCGTCTTGATTGATGAAGGCAACGCCCAGCTCAAGGCACGAGGCTTGGCATTAAAGGTGGCTCAAGCGATTCACTTGAATCAGTTTGATCAACCCATTAAGCACTTTAAAATCGACGACATCACCACCGACTTTATGATGGACGATAAAAACCGAAAGTATGCGGTCATGCTCATTGAAGCCCACACGGAAGCCTTGGCAGGGATAAACATTTGGGAAGATCCGCTTACGGTGGAGTTTGAGCATATTTCTGCTTACGTTACCGTCAACGGAGCCAACCCTAGCACGGAGGTGATTCTTTAATGTTTAATCAGTATGCCCTTGCGGAAACGCAACGCCAGCAAGCCCAAAGCACGACAGCAGGCGAAGTGGTCGCCATTGATGCCACGACTGCTCGAGTGAAAGTCGACGACGGCGAATTGGTCACGGATTGGATTCCATGGGTGTCTCCTGCATGGGGAGCGGTGAAGGTGTGGAGCGTGCCAAGCATCGGCACACACTGCGTTTTAATCGTGCCTGATCACAATTGGGAACATGCCTTTGCCTTAGGCGGTGTTGTGGGGGCTTCGGGCGGAACCGCCAATCAGCACTACATCGATTTTGGCGACGGCACAAAGCTCATGTACAACACAAGCACCAAAGCCCTTACGGTGGATTCGACAGGTTCCCTTGCGGTGACCTGCCCATTGACGACGTGGCAAGGAAGTATTTCAATTCAAGGCAATTTAACAGTAAGTGGGGCTATTGTAGGAAGCACCGTCGCCGATGCCACAGGCACGATGGCAACAATGCGTAGCCAGTACAACAGCCACAACCACGGTGGGGCAGGAGCCACGCCTCCCATGTCTTAGTCTTAATTTAACGTCCGATGAAATCCCTATCATCATCCCCCGACGCATGAGCATCGGGGATTTTTTTGCGTATCGTTGCCCAAGAAACAAGGAGGGAGACTTGCTAAGCTGAACAGGTAAAAGCTTTGGAGGCTCCCCAATGGGTATGAATCGGCACGTCGGCACCAGCTTAAATATCCCCGACCACATCCGCCAAAGTGTGGGGCATATTCTCACCACGCCGTTAGGATCTCGGGTGATGAACCGTGCGTATGGCTCCCAGCTCTTTCAGCTTACGGATGCCCCTATGAATGCGTCCACCAAACTCAAGATGATTGCGGCATCGGCGGATGCCCTCGCTTTATGGGAACCACGCATTAGCGTCAAGCAGGTGTCTGTTAAGTCTGATGAAACAGGCAAGGCGACGATCGATGTGTCCGCCGAGATCTTAGCCAACGGTCAACCGATTAACATTCAAGGGGTGCAAGTACGCTAATGAGTGAGTTTACCGCCATTGATTTAAGCCAATTGCCAGCCCCCACCGTGGTGGAGCCTTTAGACTTTACGACAATTTTAAACGAGTCCTTGGTGTACTTACAAGCCCTTAATCCTGATTTGTTCACAGGTATTTTGCCGAGCGATCCTGCTTATTTGGTTTTGGAAACGATGGCGTATCGTGAGTTATTGCTAAGAAACCGCATCAATGAATCGGCGAAGCAGTGCATGCTCGCCTATGCCATTGGCTCAAACTTGGATCAGTTGGGAGCCTTTTACGGCGTTGAACGCTTTGTTTTAATCCCTGCGGATCCGTTAGCCTTTCCTCCTGTTGAGGCGGTGTTGGAAAGTGACGATAATTTTAGAGAGCGGATTCAGTTGTCTTTAGAAGGATTTAGCACCGCTGGAAGCGTGGGAGCCTATCGCTTCCATGCCCTAAGTGCTGATGCGGATGTGAAAGATGTGGGTATTACACAACCGACGGCAGGCACGGTGCAGGTATCGGTGCTTTCTCGTACAGGGTCAGGAACCGCAGGCACACCTTTATTGACGGCGGTGGAAAATGCCTTGAACGCCGAAAGTGTGCGTCCGTTTACGGATACCGTCGAAGTTGTTTCGGCTTCAATTTTAAACTATAGCGTGACGGCAGAGCTTACGTTATTTACGGGACCAGACATGGCGATTGTTTTAGAAACGGCTCAAGAGGCTTTAACGGCTTATGTGGATGCTCAACACAAAGTGGGGGCTACGGTGAGTTTGTCGGGGCTTTATGCTGCCTTGCATCAAGCAGGGGTCGAGTCTGTGAGTTTGACTGCTCCCACGGCGAACGTCGTGGCTTCCGCAACACAAGCCCCTTACTGCACGGCTATTTCTGTGACGGAGGCGGTTTAAGATGATGAGCCTGCTTCCTCCCAATCGTAGCCCTTTAGAAGTCGCCTTTGATCAACTCGGCGAAAAATGCACGAGCGTTTTCTTTGAGTTTACGACGCTTTGGAATCCTGCAACTTGCCCTGTGGCACTGTTACCATGGTTGGCGTGGGGCTTTAGCTTAGATTATTGGAACCCCCTAGCGAGCGATGAAGTGAAGCGTTTGGCGATTGCCAATTCGATTGAAACGCATCGCCGAAAAGGCACGGTGCTTTCGGTGCGTTTGGCGTTGGAAAGTTTGGGCTGGGGAACCGTGAAAATCTGCAAAACAGGTATTGACGATTTCCCCGATTACGACATCGTCGTCGATGAAGGGGTTGGCGATGCCTTTTGTGACGGTTCGATTTATGCAGACGGCACGTATGACTGCGGAAGTTCAGACTCTTTCGCCAAATATAACATCAAATTGAATCGTGCGATTAGCATTCAGCAGTCTTACGATATTCGGCAACTGCTTAAATTGGTTACCCCTGCTCGATGTGTGTTGAATGAAATTAGCTTTGTGCAGGCATCCAATATCTGTGATGGTTCAATTGTAGCAGACGGTACTTTTACCGCAGGAGTAGTGTAATATGGCAAACTTGACGTTGACCAATACGTTTAGCCCCGATGTCTATCGCATCGAAACGACCGACCCTGTGCTTGGTGGGGAAACGGCGGTTTTAAACAAAGCCGCCGTAAGATTAGGGAGCAATGATGTTTACTTAAAGAAAGTGGCGGAACAAGTCCAGTATGTGATTGAACAGGCTGGATTGACCTTTAACAATGCGACCAACACGCAATTATTGACGGCAATTGTCACGAGCATTGTCAGCAATACCGTTTTCCCAAACGGATACTTAAACGCCCCTGTTCCCACCTACGATTCAGCTCAACCCAAGCGAGTCAACTTCAACGGAGCCTTGAACGCAAGAACTCAAGACAACACAGCGAACATCACGCTTGCCAGTGCGAGCCGAAACCTTGACCTTGCCACCAACGGAGCCAACGGACTTGCTGACGGCTTAACCGTTGCCAACAACACATGGTACTACGTCTACGCCTATTCAGGCGGTTATGTTGCTTCCACCACCAACGGAGCCAGTACCTTGACGATCGGCGGAACGTCACAAAAGGTCGTGCAGTTGCCTTTGACGTTGAGAACCGACGGCTCAGCAAACATCTTGCCGTTTTACATGGAAGCATGGAGAGGTAAGAGTTCACGCCTGCGTTATGCCACCACTTTAAATGGCACGACCACAGGATTGACAGGCACGACTACTTTGGTCGGGCTAGTTTCTAGTGGGACTTATGCCGCATTTTCGCTGAGTTCTTTTGTACCTCCACTATCCACAACAGCGACCCTGTTTGGTGCCGCAAGAGGAACAGGTGCTTTCTTGTTCCGCCCAACAGGTGGAACGCTGGAGTATGTCTTTGACATTATAAATGGAGGGCATTCGAGAGAGTTTCAAGTGCTTACAAATGCCAGTCAAAGTATTGACGCACGAGTCACAATCAACGGATTTGATATAGCTGTTACAGGATATTCAATCAACTTATAAAGGATTTCATTATGCCGTTTTACGCATTCACTAATTTCAATGAAGAAAACGCCACCTACACAGGCTTTCGCATGGTGGAAGCAGACTGGGAGTTAGGCGACAATGAGACGATGGTTGAGGCGGATTCCCTCGACGGCTTTTGGGAAGCCGTACCCACCTTGCCTAAGTCACCCCTTCAAAAGCGTGATGAACTCATCGCCTTTATGCTTCAACTGCCCCAAGAAGTGCGAACGGCGTTCTTGCCGATTTCGACACTGGTTTACGTTGCCTTGGGTGGGGGCGATTTAGAATCGGCGATCGATGTGGTTGACGGTGTCGATGTGACAGGCGACGCCAACAAAGAAGCCCTTAAATCCGCCATACTCGCCATTTTAAACAGTTAGGAGGTTTTTTAAGATGCAAGATTTACAAAACCTATTCACGCCTGATGTCATGATTTTTATGATCGTCGGTAATGTCTTTAGCAATGCGTTAATGGTGTGTGTCGTTGCTTTTTTGTTTTGGTTGCTCAAGCCCAGTATCGGCGATTTCTTAAAATCTTTGATTCAAAGCATTGAGAATACGATTAAACTTCTTCAAGACTTTAAACATTCCATTGATGAACTTAAAGATGTGGTTCACGAGATGTCAACTTCTATCGACAGCTTGAATACCCGAATGAGAAACCTTGAAGCGTCTGTCAGCAATAAAGAAGGAGCCTTACGCTAATGGAGCTAAAGTATATCTGCTTACATTGGACGGCTGGCGGATTAAGCCCCAACGCTAGCGACAAAAAGCATTATCACTTCAGTGTTGATTCCAAAGGGGTTGTGCATGCTGGCAGATATAAGCCTGAAGCCAACGGCAAGCAACTTTCCAACCGTGACAAGTACGCTGCCCATTGTGG
>JBILSS010000050.1:0-12595 GCA_044371965.1 Vampirovibrionales bacterium | reverse complement strand
TGCGAATTCAAAGCCCAAAATCGTCACCAGCGGATTCAACGCATTGCGAACAGCGTGCTTCCAAATTACCAGCCATTCTTGGACGCCACGGCTACGCATGGCAAAAATGTAGTCTTGTGAAAGCACTTCAAGCAAGTTGGCTCGCATGAGCCGTTGCATCGAAAAAATACCGCCGAGGGAAAGTACGGTAATCGGCAAGATCAAGTGCAAGGCGACATCCGCCATTTGATGTCCCCACGACCACGCAAAAGCTTGAGGGCTTGCAATGCCTCCGTAGGGGAGGATACCTGTTTCCACGACTTTTACGCCTAAGACCAACGCCAAAATAAAGGCAGGGATCGACAAGGTAATGGACGTTAGCATCGCCATGAGCTTATCTAAAAAGTGACCTCGTTTGACCGCTGCCCAAATGCCAAAGGGAATGCCCAAAAGCCACGTCACCGCAATCACACAGACATTTAATAGCAGGGTATAGCCAGCGGCTTTCGCCAGCAACCACGACACCGATTCGCCTCGGTTATTCTGTCCTAAATCGCCTTGTACAAAACTCAGGAGCCAATTGGCGTATTGCCTGTACCAAGGTTTGTCTAGCGCGAGTCGCTTGCTTTCTTTGGCGAGGGCTTGCGGGCTAATTTGCGGATTCTGCCTCATTTCAGCTAGGGGGTCAATGGGTTGGCGTAGCTCAATTTTGTCTAGCACATGCACATAGCCTGAAGGCGTAAAGGGCATGGGCAAGTCAATCGGTCCGATTTGCAGGGAATACCGCATCAGGAAGAAACCGAGCATCGAAACCAGCACCACGTTTAGGGGTAACCATAAAAGACGTTTGAAAACCGTTGTAAGCACTTGCACGTTGTTTTTATTTCCCATACATCAGACATAAAGGCTTTTTGGTATTATAGCCTTTTTTGCGGATTCGGACTAGAGCAGGTATTACTTTCCCTTTGGGAAAAGTAACAAGGCAAACGACGGTTCTTTTTCTAAATAAATAAAATAGGTTTCCATTTTTACACGCAATTGCTTTGATTTCTGATGATTTTCGGTGTCTTTTTGCTTTTCAAACAAGTGAGTGGCTCGCTCAATATCTGCCAATGCCCCTGCACGATCGTTTAGTAAAGTCTTTGCCATGGAACGATTAAAATAGACCTTGGCATCACGAGGGGAAGCCTGCAAGGCGGCATTGTAGTCTTCTACGGCTCCTTCTTTATCGCCTGCTTGGCTTTTTAGGTTGCCTCGGCTAAAGTAAGGCTTGTGATAAGTGGGATCTACTTCTATCGCCTTATTAAAGTCTGCCAAGGCGTGTGTATTATTACCTAGCGTTTCATGTAAAATGCCTCGATTATAATAGGCTTGAACAAAAGTAGGGTCAAGTTCAATGGCATGGCTAAAATCTTCAAATGCCCCTGATTTATCTCCCAAGCTTTCTTTAATCACCCCTCGATTATAGAAGGCTTCGGGGATGTACGGCATCAATTCGATGCTTTTGTTATAATCGGCTAAGGCGTCTTCGATTTTACCTTCGTACGTTTTGAGCTTGCCTCTTAATAAGTACGCCTTGCCATAATATGGGTGGGCTTCAATGGCGGCATTTAAGTCTCGCATGGCAGTAGCCACACAGCCTGACAATTTTGCGATACAGGCACGGTTATAATAGGCTTGAGCAAAATGCGGGTTTAGTTCAATCGCTTTATTATAATCCGCCAAGGCACCGACCATGTCTTTCAAGTCTTCATAGACGACACCTCGATTATAATAGGCATTGGCATCGGTGGGGTTTAGTTCAATGGATTCAGTGTAGCATTCTAAGGCTTGGGTATAGTTCTTTTGAGCATAGGCGATATTGCCTTCAGCAAAGGCTTCTTCAGGCGTCATTGCCATTGCAGAAAGTGGCACAAGCAATGTTAATAAAAGCAATAGACTAAATATTTTAGACCTCAACATAAGAAAATGTCACCTCCATGCGAATAGTATAGCATAAAAAGGATCTATCCTTGTAAGCGTCGAGAAATATCGTCAATGGTGGCGAGGTTCTGCTCGTCAAAATATAACAAGGAAACCAAATTTGTTTCCCCACTTAAATGCGTGGGAATAAAGGTACTCTTATAGCTAATCATAGGAGCGTTCTTCCAGTAGACTTCCACTTTGGCAGGTGTGGGCTTGGCGACTTTCACGGGTCGATCCAAGTAGACACGCACGCCCATCTCACTCATTTCACTCGTCATGCCTGTATACGACTGCCCATTTTCAAGACGCACGATACAAGGGACTCTTAAGCCTGTGGCGGGGGCGATACGAATCAACCCTTCACGAGGCCCATAAATCTGCTCAATCACTTCAAGCCGTTCTTCACGACTTAAGCGAACAAAGTTAACCCCCACCAAGACTTGCCCTTTTTGAAAAGGAATAATCCGCTTGACCACCGTGGCGAGTGAACTGGTATGCGTATTAGTCCATTCAATTTTGACGTTAATGGCGTCGCCTTCTTTAAACGGATGCTGGGCGGGTAAGACAATGGAAATACCTGTTTCACTCACTTCATTGGTAATCGTGTTAATCACGCCGTGATACAAGCTTTCCACCACCGCAGGCAAATACACCTGAAAGCGTGGGGTGCGTCGCTTATAAGACGTTTCTTCCGCCTTGTTCAAACGAAATACGCTATTGAGCATACTTAATAAAGACTGCCCCCAAGTGGCTTCTCGCTCCTGCGTATGGTTCCACAAACTGGCAGACGAAAACATGTGACGCACCAAGGACTGATGCTGGGCATCCGTTCGGTTGACGACTCGCAAGCCTAGGGAATGTTCTTTGGTATCAGGATTTACATAGCTACGAACAACTTGCACATTATAAAGTGAGACTTCGTCAATGCCCCAGTCCAAGATTTTTAGAGCCAGCGTTCCTGCCACAGGAATGGGTTCAGCAAAGGTTACGGCGACGCCGTTTTCACTAATGTTGGTGATATGCCCCACGGCAATGGTGCCATCCAGCAAGCGGAGTTCAGAACGGATTTGCTTGTTGATGCGAGGGGCGAGTCGGTATTGCGGACGCTCTTGAGCCACATAAATGGCACCTAACAATAAGCTAAGGTTGTAAACGCCCCAAAAGAAGTTGGTAAACAATCCCCCTAGGTAAGCAGGGTTTTCAAAGGCTCGGTAAGCGGAAAGCACCAAGCCTCCTGCAATCGCAAGGGCTAATAATAATTGCGGATACACCAGCTTCCACTGAAAGGAAATGCTGTCGCTTAATTCACCCTTAGGCGTCACACTAAAGACGCTTTTAAAGGGTGAGATCAAGGTGGAATACGCCGCAATGGTATGATACATACTAATGCTGGTTTCGTATACTTCAGACCAAAACAAGTGCCGTGTGCCTTTGGTCAACAAGGAATAGCCCCAGTACAACGCCACAAAAGAAGGGACATAATAAATGAAAATCTCCGTCAAGGTGGCTTGAATGGGTTGTAAACCAAAGAGCAGATACAACAACGGTGTCACCATAAAAATCATCCGCATGGGACCTGAAAAGAAATACCACACGCCTGAACAATAGCAAATGCGTTGACCCAAACTTAGCCCCTTCACAAAAAGTGGGTGGTCATGGAAAGTGATTTGTGCCATGCCCTTTGCCCACCTTAAGCGTTGCTTAACAAAGTCGGCAAAGCTGTCTTGAGCCATGCCTGCGGTGAGATTTTTATTGTACATAATCGACTTCCAGCCTTTGGCGTGGAGTCGAATGCCTGTGTGTGTGTCTTCCGTAATGGTTTGTGTGGCAAATCCGCCGATGCTTTCAAGGGCTTTACGACGAAACACCGCCCCCGTGCCTGCAAAGAAGGTGGCTCCCCAATGGTCATTACCAGGTTGAATCACATGATAGAAAAAGTCTTGTTCGTTAGAAACCACGTGTTCAGCGACCAAATTACGTTGGAAGGGATCTAAACTAAAGAAGTGTTGAGGCGTCTGCACAAAGGCAACCCCCTCATCTTCCTGAAAGAAGCCCACTACTTCGTTCAGCATAAAACGGGTTGGGACGTGGTCAGCATCCAGCACCAGCACCAAATCGCCTGTACTATGCTGTAAAGCATTATTTAAATTGCCCGCTTTGGCGTGAAGGTTATTGTCTCTGCGAATATATTGCACGCCCAAATGTTGAGCCAGTTGACGCATTTCCATACGGTCGCCATCGTCCAACAAGTAAATGGTTTTTTTGGGGTATTGCAAGGCATTGCATCCCACAAGCGTGCGATACAACACACTGATTTGCTCATTATAAGTACAGACCATCACATCAACATGAGGCAGGTCATCTTTATCTAAAACGGGGGGATCTTTGGCTCGATCAGTGGGATCCCATAACTGAAAATAGCCCAGCCATAAAGAGGCATACGCCATCAATTCACCCACAAATAAAATCGAGGTCGCCACGATATTTCCCACGCCGTCAGGCGACAAAGTAGCCGTGGCTCGCCATAACATATGGCGACTAATGCAAAACAAGGTGATTAAAATAAGGGTTTGGCGTCCACGCTTGGGGCTTAGCGTCCCGATGCTCAACATGGATGCAATCAATAAAAGGCTTAGAATCCCTTGTGCCAAAATCGGTAAGCCGAGTGAGTACATGGGGGCATCCCACGCTTGGCGGGCGGCTTTGATCCAGTCTTCTGTTTTAAAGTGGGTGCCAAAGTCCACCCATGCTGAAACATCAATATTTAAAAAGGCGACCAGCGTTTTCGCTAAAGAAAGCAAGACCAATCCGCTGGTGATGAGAATGGCGATCAACACGCTAGATAAAATGAAAAGTTGGATAAATCGGGCAAGCTTCATAGATGGGTTGTACTTTGTTTGGGTATTGTAGGGAGAAAT
This sequence comes from Vampirovibrionales bacterium, assembly GCA_044371965.1. Lineage (GTDB taxonomy): Bacteria > Cyanobacteriota > Vampirovibrionia > Vampirovibrionales > JAJTHC01 > JAJTHC01. Next base: position 7,733 of record JBILSS010000050.1, on the reverse strand, counting down.
ATAGTATTCGATAGATAAAACGGTCTATGGTCTCTTCGTTGTCGCTACGATTTTTCTGTTTGCTTATGTAGGTCTGTCTAAACGCCCACACAAAAAAACATTAGGCTCCTAGAATAGCCTCATAGTCTATTTCATCTATCGAACACTATAGGTAGGGGAATATATCTTATATCTATTTTAATGTATTTTACTATGTTTAGGAAAGTTTTTGTTACATTTCCACCGCATAGAGGTAACGCAGGGTGTAAATTACAGAAGACTCTAAGAAAGAAAAAATGAGACGTCATTGCGAACGCATGTGAAGCAATCTGTTCACCACTTTTGGAGTCTCTACAGATTGCCCTGTTGACGTTCGTCTGTATCAAGCTTAAACTATAAACTGTAATTACCTACTCAAGAGTGAGATATGAATGACACCCAAACGCTTGATTCTAAATGGATACTACGGCTTCGACAATTTCGGAGACGAACTCATTCTATTAAGCCTAAGTCGCTTGTTTCAGCAATACGGCTATGAACTCACCGTGCTTTCGGCGTCGCCAGCTTGCACACGCCAACGCTACGGCATCGGTGCCGTGCATCGCTATAACCCCTTCCAAGTCTTCGTGACCCTGCTTCGCAGTCACGGCTTCATTAGCGGAGGCGGTGGCTTACTTCAAGATTCCACAGGTCCTAACAGCGTCATTTATTACGGTGCCATGATGCTGCTAGCTCGCTTATTCGGACTCAAAGTCATGCACGCCTTCACCAGCGTAGGACCTTTAAATGAACCCTTCACTCAAAAACTAGCAGGATTCGCCCTAAACGCCTGCGACTTTGTTGTGGTAAGGGATGAAAAAAGTGCCAAGCTCGTGGAAGACTTAAGCGGTCAAAGCCCTATGCTCACCGCCGATGCTGTTTGGCTCCTCCCCCCCCTCGATGCCAGCCGTCACAAAACGCCGAATCCCATGCGGGGGCAAGGTGGTTCCGTGTGGAAAGTCGCTGTCAGCTTGCGTCCGCATCATCGTTTTAGTGTGGCGAATCAGCAGGCGTTGGCTCAACATTTAGCCAGTGTTTTGGCTCAAGCCAGCTTGGGCTTGAAGGTGGAACTTTCTTTGGTTTCTTGTGAAGATGCCATGGATGCCCCCTTCCTTCTCTCCTTTGAAGAAAAGCTTCGCCAAGTATTGCCTTTGGATGCTCAAGGAAACATCAGCATCAAGCATGTGCCTCAAGCCCAAGCGTTGACGACCTTTGCCAGTGTGCATTGGGTCGTAGGCATGCGATACCACGCTTTAGTGGCGGCTTTGCTGAATCAAACCGACGTTTATGCCTTAGACTATGATCCCAAGGTACAAATGCTGGCGTCTGATTTGGGTTTGCCTGTTACGGCAGTGGATGCTTTAGAAACAGTGTCGTCTCAAGCCTTTTTTGAAGGTCTAGAACATTATCAAGCTCCGAACTTGACCCCTTTAAAACAAGCGGTGGAAGCAGGTTTTTCCGCCTTACGGATTCTACTAGAAAGCAGTCCGCAAGGGTAATATAGAAGATCCTGTTCCCTCTCCTAAAATTAGGAGGGGGAACAAAGCAAAAGAGAGTTTTACAAAACTCTTTATGCCCAGTAGTTGGACTGATAATCGCCAGGGGCTTCAGGGAGCATCCGATTTCGCCAGCCAGGGGGAGGCGGAACAAACGGCATGGTTTCATGCAAACTTCCCCATAAACCGTTCAAGCAACTGTCGTGATAAGGCACATCCAGAGGATCCTGCAAAATCGGAGGCGTCGGTGTGGGTGGCACAGGATAGACGAACCCTCTTCCATTAAACAGGTTGGCGGTAAAGCGATCGCCATATCCAAACATCCCACCGAAGCCGCCCATCATCATAGGGTTCATCATACCAGCACCGTAACCGCCCATCATCATGGGGTTCATCATGCCAGCACCGTAACCACTTACCGAAAGGGGATCCATAATACCAGGACCCGTCCCACCATAAAGCCCCCCCCCGTAACCGTTGAGCAGAAAAGGATTCATCACTGGAGAAGGAAAAATAGCACCCATATTCATTCTTTCTATTTAATGTAAATGAATTGCACACGACAGGCAATTTTGTGGAATGGACTTACTTTTATAAAACAGGGTGAATCTTTTTTTGGAACCCTTTTTCAATTAAAAAAGGAAGAAAAACAAAGAACTGTAACAGTTACCTGTTTTTTACATCACTTTTTTATCAGTTTGGTTTACAATAGTAATAAAGTTAATCTGACTATTTTGAAATATCAAAGGAATGAGATCATGTTGTCTGTCTTCGATAATGAAACTAATTCAAAAGCTGCTGTTCTAACCGCAGAAAACATTAAAGCGATGGAATATCAATCCGAACCCCTTTTGGATGAAAATAAAAGTCGCTTTGTGCTTTTCCCTATTAAGTATGACGCCGTTTGGAACATGTACAAACAAGCCGAAGCGTCCTTTTGGACGGCAGAAGAAGTCGATCTTTCTGAAGATATGGATCATTGGAATAACCTAAATGACGGTGAACGTCACTTTATTTCAACCGTTTTAGCATTTTTTGCTGCAAGTGACGGCATTGTTAATGAAAACTTGGCTCAACGCTTCGCCACCGAAGTGCAGATCCCTGAAGCTCGTTGCTTTTATGGCTTTCAAATCGCCATGGAAAATGTGCATTCTGAAATGTATTCGCTTCTCATTGACACATACATTCAAGACAGTTACGAAAAAAATCGTTTATTAAACGCCCTTGAAACCGTGCCTTGCGTGACAACTAAAGCAGAATGGGCTTTAAAGTGGATTAACAATTCAGATAGTTTCGCAGAACGCTTGGTTGCGTTTGCTTGTGTGGAAGGCATTTTCTTTTCTTCGAGCTTTTGTGCCATTTACTGGATGAAAAAACGTGGCTTAATGCCAGGCTTAACCTTTAGTAACGAATTAATTGCTCGAGATGAAGGTATGCACACCGATTTTGCTTGCTTATTGTATGGCATGTTGAACAATAAACTCGCCTCAGAACGCATCCGTCAAATTGTGACCGAAGCCGTTTCGATTGAAAAAGAATTCGTCACGGATGCCTTGCCTGTTGAACTCATCGGCATGAACAGCCGTTTGATGTGTCAGTATGTCGAGTTTGTGGCGGATCGCTTATTGAGTGAACTCGGGCAACCCAAAGTCTTCGGTTCGACGAATCCCTTTGCGTTTATGGAACATATTTCGCTTCAAAATAAGACGAACTTTTTTGAAGCTCGTGTGGGGGCGTATCAAAAAGCAGGCGTGATGAACAAATCCACGGACGAACGTAGCTTTTCGCTGGATGCCGATTTTTAAGTCGACACTCGTCTCATACCATTTATACGATTGAAAAGTGTATAGCTGAATTCTAGGCTCCTAGAATAGTCTAATAGCTCATTTTATCTATAAAACACTATACAGGAAACTCTAAATATGGCTATAATTGGTATCAAGACAAAAAAGAACCCTCTTCTGATTTCAGAAGAGGGTAAAAAAAGATGAGAAGTCTTTAGCTTCTATACAAACGCTTTGAGCTTTTCCACATTTTCAGAGACATCATTCACCGAAATGCTTAACGCCGCCTTCTCTTCAGCGGTGAGATCCAACTCAATCACCTGCAATAAGCCTTTCGCTCCCAACTTACAAGGCACGCCGACATACAAATTATTCACGCCATATTCACCTTGCAAGTAAGCCGCCACTGGCAAAATGCGTTTCTTGTCTTTCACGATGCTTTCCACCATGTCAATCACAGAAGCGGAAGGGGCATAAAACGCCGAACCTGTCTTCAAATGCTTGACGATTTCGGCGCCGCCATTTCTGGCTCGCAACACGATTTCATCCAACTTGTCTTGCGCAATAAACTTGTCGAGCGGAATGCCTGCAATCGAGCTATAACGCACCAACGGCAGCATGCTATCGCCATGACCGCCAAGGACGAAGGCTTGTACATCTTTCACGGAAACATCGGCAGCTTCAGCAATGAAGGTGCGGAAACGAGACGTATCCAAGACGCCCGCCATCCCGATGACACGTTCTTTGGGGAAGCCTGTGGCTTCTAACGCCACGTGGCACATGACATCCAGCGGATTCGACACCACAATCACAATCGAATCAGGTGCCACACGCTTAATTTCTTGCGACACAGAACGAATGATTTTAGCGTTGGTTTCCAGTAAATCGTCACGGCTCATCCCTGGTTTACGAGCAATCCCTGCGGTAATCACAACCAATTCAGCCCCAGCGACTTCATCGTAACCATTTGTGCCAATCATTTGCGTGTCGTAACCATAGACAGGTCCACTTTGGGCAAGATCCAAGGCTTTACCTTGGGGAATGCCTTCAGCGACATCGACCAACACAACAGTTTTAGCAAGTTCGGCTTCAGCAAGGCGTTGAGCGGTGGTGGCACCGACATTACCTGCTCCGATAACGGCAATTTTAGTGAACATGATGTATCCCTTTAAAACAAATTGAACAATACGTTGATTATACGTCTAATCTAAAAAGCCTGCAAGTGTAGCCTGATTTTTAATCTTCTGTAATATCTTTATCGATTAAATAGCGTCTGACGTCTTCGTTTTCGTTATAGCTATACCTAGCTTTGAGGCTTTTTAAGTTCGATGCTCCAGCTTTGCGAGATCGTTTTACGACTGGCAATTAACGCCTGACGCACGTCATCACTAATGGTGGATCGATTGGGCTTTTGCATAATGAGTTTGTCCACCAAACGCAAGTTCACACGGCTCACTTGAGGCAGTAAGTCATGCTCCACAATGGTTTCCATTAACGCATTTGAATTGTAATCGTATTGCCGACGCAAGTTAGCCGTCAAAATCTCGCCGCCCGTGGTACGAATGGGGTGTCCTCCTTCAGCAAAATAAAGCTTGAAGACATCCTTCAAATCTGCCATTTCAGATTGCAAGGTCTGATGAGCCTTCTGCAAACGCAAGTAACGTTCCAACAAATAATCAATGTTCGTTAACTGACTATACTTCCACGCATGCTTTTGCAAGTATAGCTTACGCAATTGCGGATACAATTGAGCCAATTGCATCGCATCATCTAAGGCACGATGTTCTACATGCGGTTCGTAGCCAAACTTACGAGCCAGCGAACTCAAACCATGAGACGTTTCTTCAGGAAAGAGCGAATAATACAATTCCTGCGAACAAATGCGAGGGTTCAAAAATCGCTTGCCCAAGTGCTTTTTGTACGCTTCGGTAATGAAACTATAATCAAAGACCACATTGTGTGCCACATAAGGCAAATCGCCTACAAATTCGGCAAAGGCGGTAATCGCCTCTTCCACAGAAGGGGCGTCTTCCACCATTTCATCTGAAATGTGGTGGATTTTAAAGCTCGAATGACGGATCGGTACAGCGGGCTTAATGAGCGTTGAAAACGTGGCAGTAATTTCACCATTTTCGAGGCGAACGGCACCAATTTCAAGCAGGGATTCCGTTTTGTGATCCAAGCCCGTGGTTTCGGTGTCTAGCACAATGACAGCCCCTTCGTGCATAATCGCCTTGGGCGTAAAGGGACGAGAGCCTTCGGTGGCTAAATCCACTTGTTGAGAGAGCGGAATCCATGAGCGATCCTTTATTTCAGGGACATCAGGGTTTTCGTTCTCATCATCTTCTTGTTCTTCAAGTTCGATGATCTCATCTTTATTCACAATTTCGGACATGGTTAATACCTTATAGGCTTCAAAATAGCTCAATCGTCGGAAGTCTCACTTGCAAGTGGGATCGTTAAAGTAGTAAAGCAGGCTCGTTTATAGGCGATAAACGCCTCTTGAACGGCTTGCACCGACTCTTTCACGATCCATTTTTCCCCGTTGCTGAGTCGAATCAAGGTATCGGGGCGAGCCTCAATCATCAGGATGTGATCAGGGTTTATCCAGCAGGGTTGACCGTCTAGCAAGGTAAGAGGAATCATGTGAACCTAAGCTATTTTGCGACGATGCCTTCTTTATAGGCAAGGTCTCTTTTGTAAATATGAAGCCAAAATAAAGTAAACGAGTTTATATCACTTTATTTTGGCTTCTGTTTTAAGTCTAACATAAAAAGAGTCTACACACAAAGGAAGGTAGACTCTTTCATACATTTAAATAATTCAAAGTCTTGTGACGAAACTACCCTTGACGTTGCTTGTGTTTTGGGTTTTCACAAATAACAGCCACACGTCCACGACGGCGGATGACTTTGCATTTGTCACAGATTTTTTTAACAGAACTACGTACTTTCATGTTTGAATCCTTTTGGCTTGAGGGGGAATAATACGAAACTTAAGTAGGTGAGCCTACTTCATGCGGTAAGTAATGCGTCCACGCGTAAGGTCATAAGGCGAAAGTTCGACCCTGACCTTGTCACCCGGTAAAATACGGATGAAGTTTTTGCGAATACGTCCAGAAATGTGTGCCAACATTTCGATTTCATTTTCCAACTTAACACGAAACATGGCATTGGGGAGGGCTTCTAAAATGGTGCCTTCCATTTCCAAAACGTCTTTCGACATAAAACATAAACCTTTCGCTAATCATAAACGCTGTTCGTCTTACAAAGACTAGAGTCACTTTAACACAAAGATATTTTCATTCCAAGCCCTAATTTTTAAATTTATTTGTAACAAAATGGGACATGCTAATACCATGGCAGATTCTAGGAGCCTAGACTCGCAGATGGGTGAGGTGTATACAGACGACAATAAGCACATCGAGAACCCGAGCGACAACGAAGAGACAACACGGCATTTAATCTTGTCATTGCTATTAACATACGTTCGCAATGACAAGGCTCCATTTTTAAGCTAGAATAGAGCAATAGTATTCGATATAGTATTTTAAATAATTTCCCCTACAGTGTCTATATTCTGTCGCTACGAAGAGACCATAGACCGTTTTATATAGCGGATACTATATAACAAAAGGAGGCATTTTTAATGAACTGGATTTTTCTACTAAGTGGTGTGGTGGTTGGGGTGGTCGTGAGCTACCTTATTTTTCAGTCTCAACAAAATCAACGCATCACCACGATTCAAACTCAAGCGAATGAGAAAGATCTGCAAGTGGTTCGCCTTGAAGAACAACGCCAGCATCTGCAGAATGAACTGGCTACGCTGAAAGAACAGGCTCAACAGTATTATGACGATCTCGCCCTCAAGCAAGATGCCTTGGCGAGTGAAAAAGAAGCCAATGCCTCGCTCAAAAGCCAAGTGGACTCGTGGGAAGCACGCTTTAGTGAATCCAAAAGCGAATGGGAAAAATTGTGGAAGGAAAATCTGCAACAGTTTTTAAGCCACGAATTGACGCAGACTCGGGAACAGCTCAACAAGCTGGCTCAAGCCGAAGATGAAGAACGGCATCAACGCTTTACGGGGCTGGTGGATCCTGTGAAAAAGATGCTCGACGACTACCAAGCCAAGCTCGATGTGATGAACACGGCGTATGCCACACAAATCGGGATCGTCAACAATAATGTGGACAAGCTCACTTCGGCGAAAAACCAGTTGCTTGCGGTGCTAAAGCACAATAAAGGGGCGGGCGATTGGGGTGAAATCCAGCTCAACATGATTTTAGAAGCGTCGGGCTTGCAAAAAGATACCCACTATTTTACGCAAAAAAAGCTTGAGGGGAGCAAGGGCATCCCTGATGTCGTCGTGAAAATGGAGCAGGAACGCTATGTGGTGATTGATTGTAAGACGCTCCGCTTTTCGAGCAAGCCGCTCA
>JBILSS010000062.1:0-11027 GCA_044371965.1 Vampirovibrionales bacterium | reverse complement strand
CTTCACCGAAGGTCAGCCCCTTGGGGATGATATGACGATGCTTTTGCTTGAAATCAAGTAGGTTTCATAAGCTTTAACAAAGAACAGACTCGCACAAAAGTGAAGCGAGTCTGTTTTTATATGTATATGAAGTAGGTAGATTTAACGATTTTAGGGGAAGCTATGACATTCATTGGATTAGGAAAAACTGTTGGGGGTATTTTTAATCACGCAACTGCAGGCTTAATGCTTGCTCCGCCCCACGCTGGAAAAGCCTTACAAGACGCCGTCTTTAATAACCCAACTTTTGGAGGAATTGTAAAAAAAGCAGGTAAGCAATTGAATCTCACTAATCCAGACGAAAGATTTTATGGTGCGGCTGGAGAACTTAGTGAAAAGGTCGATATACCTAGGCTAGCACATCACGCAAGTGAGTATTTGGCAAAACAAGTGACACCTGAAAATCAAGCCCTTGGTGCTGTAATGGATAATGCCGCTGATATTCTATCTACTCACATAGGACCTATCGCACAATGGGGATCACAAGCTTTGCAAGCACTTCTCTAAACTTGACTTAACAGCCTTCCACCACCATGTTTGCCTTACGGTACTTCAAGCGTTCTTCTAAATCGCCTTGCAAGTAATCCGATTGAAACCAAATGAAGCCGTCGCCTTCACATTTATAGCTGGCTTGCATTTGCTTCAAGCTCGACAAAGTCGGACTCTTATAAAACGGGGCAAACAATCCCGGTACGACAGGAATACTGGGGTTAATGTCGTGCATGAGCTTTAAGGCTTTGCAGACAGGGGCTTCGTTGGCACTTAAAATCATGGGTGCCATAAAATCCACGACCCCTTCACGCATCCACAAAGGCCAATCTTGATGCTTAATGCCATGCCCACCCTTGGGATCAGGAAATACGGCGGCTGAAAGCTTTAGTTCGGGGAAGTTCTTGCTGGCTCGAAAGGCATTCCACTTGAGTGTTTGGTGTGTGCGAAGATCTCGTACCCATTGCGTCACTTGCGACGCTTTAAAGGTTTCCCATTCCTGCCATAACAGGGTATCTGCTGGCTTTAGGGTGAGGGGATCCACCTTGAACTTGGCTTTAAACGTGGTACGAGCCATCGGGGTATAGCCCCAAGTCGACGCCACAAAGTTGGCATCGGCGTGTTCTAAACTCGCTGGGTAGCGAATATAGTCGATCTGAATACCATCAACAGGGTAAGTCGTCGCTAACTCATCGACGACATCCATAAGGAATTGACGCACTTGCGGATTCGCAGGATCCATAAACCAATGCCCTTGCTCAATCGGGCTGGGGTGAGGCGTGGGGTCATCGGCGTATTGACGTTGACGGTTTCGCCATTGGGGAAACTTGGCTAAAATCGGCGTCGGTAGGTTCAAGTTGCTGTTACCCACATAAAAAACTTGTAGCCACGCATGCACTTGCATGCCTTCAGCGTGAGCCAACCGCACCCAGCGTCCCAACAAGGCTTCATTGCCCACGACGCCTAGCTTGGGGTACGCATTCGGGGCAATGCCGTATTTTTGAAAGACTTTACTCGGATACATCGTAAAGCCATGCACAAAGGTTTCAAGAAAAACCGTATTGATGCCCATGTCTCTAAAACGCAGGAGCGTTTTTTTGATTTCAGCATCGGACGACTGTGCAAGCGTGGGTCGATGCCACACGCCTTGAATCTGATTCTCATAAAAGGGAGCCGTCCCTGCCCACAAATCTTTTTCTAAGCCCTGACTCGTTACACCCTTAAAATCAGGGTTCCCCTTTGCCCATTTATGGATGTTGTCGTAATAGTCCGCCCATTCTTTAAGTTGTCCCCCTTGGGCTTTGGCGTATTGCTTCAGGCTTTTTAGAGCCAAGGCATCCGCTTTGGGGTTTTCACAAATACTCAACATTTGTTTTTTTGTTTCAGAGGGCGGATCCCAACTACCATCTGCTAAAATAACCGTGTCTATTTTCACTAAGCTCCCGAGCTTGCCATGAGCCAACAACCATCGGCTGGCAGTGCCGTGGGCGGAAAGCACGGTTTCTCCTGCCTTGAGTGGGGTATTCGCCCCTGTGATTTTGACAATCTCGCCTTGCTGACTAGAAAAGGACTTTTTTACGACCACTTCCACGCCATATTCATTCGTGCCTGTGTGTTTACGAGCATTTTTAGCATCGTAAATGACCAGCTGGTTGATGCCTCTAAACCCAGGGAAAGCCGCTCCTGCTGGATTGCTTGTCACCGTAGGGTTTACCGCATCAATGGGGTAGCTGGCACATTCACTGGCGTGTAGAAAATTAGGGTTGAAAAGAGCAAGCATCCCAACCATCACACTTACCATCACAGTTGGAAAAAACATTTTTTTCATTAGGATGTCCCTCTTTTAAGCTTTTTGTTGAGCATAACGAATAATATCGAGCCACTCCCGAACGGCGGCATCGCCCCCGTTGCGACTCGTCACATAATCGCAGATGTCCAGCACTTCCAAGCTAGCATCTTTCGGACAAACCGCTAGCCCGACACGTTCAAGCACCTCTATATCAGGAATGTCGTCGCCCATGTAAGCGACTTCATCTTCACGCACGTTGTAAATGTCGAGCAATTCATCTAGGACGCTACTTTTCTTCGGTACGGCTTGAAAAATCACGCTAAAATCGAGTTCATGTCCTCGCTTTTCGACGATCGCACTTTTTCGCCCTGTAATAATGGCGGTATGAAAGCCCAAGGCTTTCATTTTGCGTAATGCCCAGCCATCTTTGACATTAAAGACCTTTTGTTCGATGCCTTTGGCGTCCCAAATTATGGAAGACGGCGTCAACACACCGTCGACATCCATCGCCAAGAGCTTGATTTTCCGAGCTTTTTCAATGACTTCTTGTGGTACATGGGCAAGTGCCGTGGGTAATCCGTTGGGGGCGGTGGGCAAGGTATCAGGCATAGACGTCTCTTTTTTACGCATTTGTAACAATTGTGACTATTTTATCACAAAGCCTTCCTTTTTTGTTCCTATAGAAAGCTCCGCGAAAGTCAAAAAGGCATCTTACTCCCTCCCCTTTAAGGGGAGGGTTGGGGTGGGGAGTAGATGTAAACACTGGGTTTTAGACATCCCCCCCTCTCCCTAGCGTAGCCCGCCATCGGCGAGGCGTGCTCCTCAAGGAGAGGGAACAGGACTTTTGCAGAGCTTTCTATAGCTAAATGGCGATATGCCATTAAATAGTTTTCGTGGGCAACGTACTTTGTGCCTTGCCAGACGATTTAGCCCCCGATGCCCCTTCCCAAGGAAAGCGTTGCCCTTCAAACTGCTTGCGATTCACCACCGTTTTCGTGAAGCTCCCCACAGGATACCATTGAGCATCCTTACTTTCGTCAAAGGCAATAAAGACCTCCAAGCTTAAACGACCGTATTCCAAGCGTTGCACCATGTAATGATGTTCATCGCTAAGCTGAATCACTTGAGTGCTTCCCAACGATTTAGCGGCAGTCAAGGGCGTTTTTAGACGTTCATAGTAAGTGTCTAGGGTGTGTTTCCCTGAAAATAAATGCAATTTCACTTTCGTAAAAGGCACTTCAGATGCCCCCTTATTTTGCAGACGCACACTCACCTTCGGCGACCATTCCCCTGTTTTCGGGTTCAATTGTTTCACGCCCAACGCCGTGACACCCACCGCCACAGAATACGGCAAATGCGTTTTTTGTATTCTGATTTGACGCTGAAGGTTGTCTAATCGAGCCTTTAAGCTTCGGGCTTGACGCTGATTCCCTTGAATCAATGCCCCTTTAAGGGCATCTTCCAACGCCTTGGAATAACGCAAGGCATACAAGCGAGGCATCAAAGTATACGCCTGTTGCAGGTATAGCAACGACACTTGTGGATGCTTGTCTTCCGCTTCCACTTCTGCGAGCTTGGCGAGTAAGGTATGGCTATAATGCTTGCTCAAGGCATGAGCCAAAAAGCGACGACGTTCTTTTATGGAGGTTCCCGTGTCTGTTAAACGCTGATATTGACGGTTCACCGCCACTTCGATGGCGTCTTGCAGTTTGACATCATAACGATAGCGTGTCACAAAAGCCTGTGCATTTTCAAGCACGGCAAGGGCTTTTAAAGGATCCGCATCATTTTCCAAACGCCACAAGCCCCATTGGTAGTAAACATCCCACAAGGCGTGTTTCAAATCTCGATTGCTGGGGTGCGTTTCATAAGCACGTAAAAGCAAGCCTTCCGCTTCTTTATAGCGATGCTGAAGCCGTAATAATTTGGATTCCGCTAAAATCGTCAACACATCTTGACTATGGTGTTGCACACCCTTGTTCTTGGTGCGAATCGCCATGGCAGCTTCAAAGGCCGCTTCCGCCTTTTCGAGTTCATTCAGCTCTAAATAACACTGCCCCAAATCAATCCACGCTTCATACAAATCGGGATGCTCTTCCGTCAAAGCTTCCAAATCCTTCGCCGCCCAAGCGACCTTGCCTTCTTCCATGAATTGCTTGGCTTGGTGGAGGTGATCCTGCGAATTGGACGCATCCAAGAGTAGTACGCCTGAAAAAACCAAGCCTGAAAGCAACACCGCCGCCCCTAAAATACTAACGACCTGCCATTTCGGCTCCTTCCACCACGCCCGTTGCCACGGTTTACGGCGTCCAGCTTGGCGTGACTTAGACCCAAAAAGCCGAGCGAAAGGGGTGTTTTCCAAAAAACGCCAACGCCCTTGCCTCATGAAGCATCCGCCTCATTGGGTTTGGGCTTGAAGAAGATTTCTTTATGTCGAAGTAGGGCAACCAGTGCGAAAGCAATCAGGTTCAAGACTCCCACAAACTTTAGATACAATCCTAACGAATGAATATAGTACGCCACCACCAAACCGCTTAAAATCGACAGGGCATAAAAGACGCTGACGACTTTGGGTTGAGACAGCCCTGCTTTAAGTAAGCGATGATGCAAGTGTTCTCCATCGGCGACGAAGGGGTTGCGTCCCAATAGTAGTCGACGGAAGGTGGAATAGGTAATATCCAAGACTGGTATGCACAAGACCAAAATCGGAGCGAGCATCACCACGGTATACATTTTAAAAACGCCCAAAACGCTCAGGCACGCCAAGGTGAATCCGATAAATAAGGCACCACTATCGCCCATGAAAATACGAGCAGGATGCAAATTGTACACCAAAAATCCGAGGCAAGACGCACATAAAATCAACGCCAATAACGCCACTTGGGGCTGACCTGTAAAAATAGCGACAACTGCCAGCGTCAACGCCGCAAACATGCCGACGCCTCCTGCTAGCCCGTCCACACCGTCGATGAAGTTGACGGCGTTGGAAATGCCGACCATCCACATCAAAGTTAGAGGCAGGCTCAAAGCGTTTAGGACGAGCAACAAACTCCCAGGTAAATCAAGGGCTTCAATGGAAACGCCCATGCCAAAGGCGACAAAAGCCGCAAGGAATTGACCCGCCAATTTCACATAAGGCGACAAATTGAAGAGATCGTCCAGCAATCCCAATAAGAAAATCAGCGTACCGCCTGCGATGAGTCCCAAATTGCCTTTTTCAATCAAAAATGTGGCAGGACTATGCCCAAAGACACCAACGGCACCTAGTGCGATGAGAAAACTTGCGAAAATAGCAATGCCTCCCAAGCGTGGTACGGGTGTTTGGTGGATTTTTCGCTCACCTGGTGCATCGAACAAGCCTGCTTTTAGGGCATAGCGAGCCACCAACGGCACCAATAACAAGGACGCTAACAAAGACGTGAAAAAACCAAGTCCTAAATCCAGATTCAATTCAGGTAAAAGGGGTATCATAGAAGGGCTTCTTTCTTTGTTTGTCTCAACAACGCTGGGGGCAATAGATGCCTTAAACTAGACGGCGACTTCATTCTTGGCGATTAATTCAGGATACAAGGGGAACTGTTCACCCAAGGCTTCAATGCGAGCTTTAAGTTCTGCAAGCGGAGGGTTTTCCAGCAGAATGGCATCCGCCAAAATGTGAGCCAACGTCTTCATCGCAGGGGCATCAAAGCCTCGAGTGGTCAAGGCTGGCGTGCCGAGCCTTACGCCGCTGGTCACGAAAGGACTGCGTGTATCATTAGGCACCGTGTTTTTATTGGCGGTCACACCAATCTCTTCAAAGAGCTGTTGCATTTCTTTGCCTGTTTTGTCTTGAGGCGTAAAGTCAATCACGAGTAAGTGGGTATCCGTACCACCTGTGGTGATTTTAACACCACGTTCTTGCAAGGTACTGGCTAAAATCTGAGCATTTTCCGCCACATGTTGAGCGTACTCTTTAAATTCAGGACTCAAGGCTTCTTTAAAGGCGACCGCTTTGGCAGCGATAATGTGCATCAACGGTCCACCTTGAATACCAGGGAACGTCGCTTTGTCGATGGCTTTAGCGTAGGTTTCGTCAGCGGACATAATGATGCCTCCACGAGGGCCACGCAAGGTTTTATGCGTCGTGGTCGTCACCAAATGGCAATGGGGGAAGGGGCTAGGATGAATCCCTGCCACCACAAGCCCTGAAATATGAGAAATATCCGCAAGAACAATGGCACCCACTTCTTCAGCAATGGCACGGAAGCGAGCAAAATCAATGTTTCTTGGGTAGGCACTGGTTCCACAAATAATGAGCTTCGGCTGATGTTCCACTGCCAAACGACGAATTTCATCGTAATTGAGGCGTTCAGTTTCAGCATCCACACCGTAAGAAACGACATTATAATACATGCCTGAAAAGTTCACAGGGGAACCATGCGTCAAATGCCCACCATGCGAAAGATCCATGCCCATAATGGTGTCGCCAGCTTTTAAGCCTGCTGCCATAAACGCCGCCATATTGGCTTGTGCGCCGCTATGGGGTTGCACGTTAACATGAAAGGCACCGAAGAGTTGCTTGGCTCGTTCAATGGCGAGATTTTCGGCTTTGTCGACGATTTCACAACCAGCATAATAGCGTTTAGCAGGTTGACCTTCGGCGTATTTGTTGGTGAGTACGGTTCCACAGGCTTCCATAACCGCCAAGCTGGTGAAGTTTTCGCTGGCGATCATTTCAAGGGTCGATTGCTGGCGTTGTAGTTCAGCTTGAGTAATGTCGTAGATTTCAGGATCAACAGATGCAAGGTGGGATAATGAAGACATGGCAAGAGGTTCCTTCTAATTATAAGGGGACATCTTTATTTTAGCAAAAACAAACCGTCACGCCATTCGTAAAGAAATGTAACAATCTAAAAAGGCATTTCATAAAATAGAGGACATCTAACGGATTATGTCCTTTCAATAATTTAAATTCAAGACTTTTTTGAAATCGTCGAAGTAATATAAGCTATACTAAAATAAGCCAAGGATCGTATCCCCTTCAATCAAAAGAGTGAGTCTAAACATAATGGTTGCTACCGCAAAAAAACTGACTTTAGAGTCTATTAGTCAAGAACTAACAAAGATGCCTTCTGTGCCAGATGTCATCCTAAAGCTTTCGCAAATGCTTGAAAACCCGGATGTCACTGCCGATGACTTAGGGCAAGTCATTCAGTTGGATCCCCAACTCACCGCCCAAATGTTACGAGCGTCCAATTCGGCGTATTATGCCTTGCCTCGTGAAATTAGGAGTATGAAAGAAGCGGTGGCGATTTTAGGGCAGAAAGCCCTAAAGGCTCAAGTTTATGCGATCTTGTCTCACAAAATGTTGAATCGCCAAATTGCAGGCTACGGTCTCGCCAAAGGCGACTTGTGGAACTCGTCTCTAACAGGAGCCGTCTATGCCAAAAAAATTGCGACGCTCTATGATTTTAAAGAATCCGACACTGCCTTTACGGTTGCCGTATTAAGAGATATTGGCAAGCTAATTCTACATGAATATGTGGGCGATGTGTTTAAAGATCTTGAAGCCCAAGCTTTAGAATCCAAACAGGGTTTTGATGAAGCGGAACGTCAATTGCTCGGCTTTAGTCACAGTGAATTGGGCGAAGTTATTGGTAAAAAATGGAACTTCCCCGAACGCATGATTTATGCGATTCGCTACCATCACAAACCGAGTGAACTGAAAGAAAAAGTAAGTGATGATGTGTATCAATTACTGGGTATTGTTCACCTTGCCGATGCCCTGTGCATGATGTTGGGTCACGGTATGGGTAATGATGGCTTATTATACGCCATTGATTTAGACTATTTAAATGCTCATGGTTTCAATGTAGATGCTTACACCTTACAAGAACTCATGTTACATTTGCATGCCTGCCAAGCTGAAGTCAAAACATTGAATGATTCCATTAAGTAACCCTGCACACCCTTAAACGCATAAAGTGATTCCTATGATTCAAACTCAATCTCATACCACGCCTAACCTCGATCTTGGCGATGTGCTGAAGCAGATTTCAAACATTAAAGAAATTGAAATGGGCGATTTTCAAGCCTCTTCGTTGTCTAAAACCAATTACTATGTCAAAAATATTACCACAGGTTTGTGCGTTATTTTATATGACACACAGTCTCATGTGGGCGGGATGGCGTACATCATGTTGCCTGACAGTGAGTTTCAACAGACACAGACCACTGGATTTAAAAAGCCCTTGGACGACAGTGCCTTTAAGGCTTGTTATGCCGATATTGCCATACCTAAATTATGGGAACACTTGCAAGACTTAGGTGCGAGTGTTGAAAACACGAATGCCGTCTTAGTCGGTGGGAGCCAATTGTTTACTTTCGGAGGCGGACGTGGTAATCCCCTTAATATTGGATCAAGAAACTCGATCACCGCTCGCACGACGTTGGCTCGCATGGGCTTGAGCATCAAGCACACCGAAGTCGGAGGCAATCGCCCTCGTCATGCGGTGTTTATGCTGGCAGACGGTCGCATTTACGTCCAAATGAAGGGTGGCGAAACCATTCAGATTGTGTAGGGGCTGCTGTTTTCAAAAAGCCCCTGTAGAAGGCTATGTACGAGCTGGTGCTGGTGCTGGTCGTTGTTGCTGTTGTGGTTGCCCTTGTTGTTGGGGAACGCCTCCTCGATTAAAGGGGACGGCATTATTCACCGCACCAGGGTAAGCTCCGCCGTAACCCGCTGCAAAAGGTAGACCTGCTAAGCCCAACTCAGCCCCTGATCCATACGGATTCGCTGGCGTACCAGGGAAGGCTGGATATTGTGCAGGGAAACTAAAGTTAGGCGGATAAGGCGTTAAGCCTTGTTGCCACTGCGTCCATTGCGAAAGTTGGGTAATGCCAAAATCACTTCCGTTGATGAGCTTTTTAACGTCATCGCTGGTGCCGTTTCGATTCCATAAGGTCGCACCGTCAAAGAACTCTTGGGTGCCTCCGTAGGGGTTGGTCATTAAGAAGCCATCGGTATAAGGCCCTAGATCGAAGTTGCCACGAGGCCCTTTCGGGCCTGGTAGTGGCTGGTAGGCTAAACCTGGAACAACCGCAGCAGTGGTTGCATCAGGGGTAAAGCCTGTTGGATAATCGGGCATTAAGCGTGTTCCGTTGTATGGATACATCATATTCATAATCGTTTGATTCCTATTCGTCCCTTGAAAAAGCGGTTTGATTGACTAAATGTCTCTGTACTAGCATAAAGGCAAAGGGCGTGAGCTTTTGTGCTAGCGTTTGTTACATTTCGTATAAATCTCTACAAAATACATCGCTGTGTGGATGCGAATCACCCTCCCTATTTGTCACTCTACTATTAGAGAGACCCTAATGTAGAGAGAGCATCCCCAATTATGGCAGGCATCGGACGTATCGCCACAGGCTACCAATCCCAACAAAGCAACCAGTGGTTACAACAATCACAGGTGCGGTTGAATAAAATCCAAGAACAAGCGTCCTTAGGGCGTAAAATCATTCGTGCTAGTGACGACCCATTGGGTTTGACTCAGTTATTAAGTGTCACCCGTAGTATGAATGAAGACGAACAGTACATTAAAAACATCGCAACAGGCGTTTCAGAACTTAAAGCCACCGATGCTGCCATGACGCAAATGGTGGAAATCTTACAACGTGCCAAAGAACTCGGTACACAAGGGGCTAACATCACCACGGGAGCCAATGGCATGCTCTCTATTTCCAAAGAAGTGAACTTGTTGACGGATCAATTGGTGCAATTAGGCAATTTCAAACAAGGCGACATTCACCTATTTGCAGGAGCCTCCACCAACACCATACCTTACACCCGAGTCGGCGATGTTGTAACCTATGCTGGCACCCCCTCAACAGGGAACTTCGAGCGACAAATTGATGTGGCGAAAAACTCCAGCGTAACCTTAAACGTAACAGGCGACATTTTGTTAGGGGATACCACTGCGGGTGTTTTTAAAACGATGATTGATCTGAAAAATGCCTTGGCAGCAGCAGATACCACCACGACTCGTACGCAGTTGGATTTATTAACCACGCAAATGAATAGTTTACTTTCCAGCCAAGCCACCATTGGTTCGACCTTAAACCAGCTTAATTCCACGCAAGACCGTACACAAACCCGTCAGGATTCATCCGCCCAACTGTATAGCACCCTTCAAGATGTCGACATGCCCAAGCTGGTGACAGACTTGCGTTTTCAAGAACAAATCAACCAATCGAGCTTAGGGGTTATGGCTCGGATTTTACCGCAGTCGTTGTTTAGCTTTTTAAGATAGTGTGAATTAAGCCCTATTTTTGACACACGAAACCCGCTTTTTTGACACACAAAACCCTCATTCCTGACACACAAAACCCAGTTTTCTGACACACGAAACCCGCTTTTCTGACACATGAAACCCTGTTTTCTGACACACATCTTTTTTAAAAAGTTAAACAGTGGCTTTGTCCCCCCTCCTAATTTTAGGAGGGGGTTAGGGGGCGGTTAAACCACAAACGGAGTCTAAGGTTTAACCTCACCCTCGAACGTCTAGCGACGTTCTCTTCCCTCTCCTAAAATTAGGAGAGGGGACAGGAAGATTCATATATGCTTTTTTCAAGGAGCTAACTTCTTCAGTATGGCGTATTTTCAAGCGTCTAGCCAGTGCTTAAAAACCACTATTTTAAGAAGGGTTCCGTGTTACTTTGAAGTGGGCTT
>JBILSS010000049.1:0-12638 GCA_044371965.1 Vampirovibrionales bacterium | reverse complement strand
GAGCCACCCACGAGCAAGACTGGCAGGGCATCCCCATGGTGTCGCTTGCCAAGCGGTTTGAAGAGATTTTCATCGCTGGGGAAGACTACCCTGTGGTGATACCGCATTCGGCGCCTGCCTTGCAAGTGGTGCAACGCATTCGAGACGAAGCTCATCGCTTTGCGATTAGTTACCACCGTCAATTGCGAGGCAAGCAGGCCTTAAAGCATCCGTTGGATGGCGTGGCGGGCGTGGGTGAAAAACGCAAGCAAAAGCTTCTTAATGCCTTTGGCACATGGGCGAAGATTCAATCCGCCACTGTGGACGATTTACAGCGTGTGTTGGGCGTATCGTCGTTGGTGGCGGAAAGGCTCCATGAGGTGATCGCTCAAGTTTAAGCGACCACGGCGGTATGGCATCGGGTGCAAAGATGCGGATGATCCACATACGCCCCGACGGTTTCCTTGTACTGCCAGCATCGTTGGCACTTGTCGCCCACCGCTCGCACGATCGTCACCTTATACTCGCCGTCGGCGTCTTCTTCCGCCAAAACCGCATGACTGGTGTACAAATCGCCAGCCCCTTCAGGTGCCAAAATCTCCACACCTGACACCAAAAACAACAGCTCTAAAACGTCCGTGTTCAAATCCTTCAAAAAGTTCCACGACGAAGACAAGGGCTGAATCAACACATTCGCTTCCAAAGAAGAGCCGATCTCTTCTTGCGAACGAGCCTGTTCCAGTCCTGCATTGACGCTTTCACGCAACATTAACAAGGCTTCAAAAGATTTTTCCTTGCTCGCATCCAATCGCCATTCGGCAGGCAATTCTGGCCAAGGCGCCAGCAAAATAGACTTCGGGACACCTTCCGTCAAGCCAAAATCAGGCTTTTGAGCATCAGGCCAATGGCTCCAAATATCTTCCGCCATGTGAGGCATGACAGGAATAATGACACGGCTTAAAGTGCTTAAAATATGGTACAAAACCGTCTGAACCGCCAAACGACGAGGGTCTTTTTCGTTGTTGCAATACAAGACATCTTTGACGACATCAAAGTAAAGCGACGACAATTCCACCACACAAAGGTTTTGCAAGAGCTGATAAAAACGGTGGAACTCGTAGCGTTCAAAGGCGTGTTCCAACGCTTCCGTCACCAAGCTCAAACGATGCAAGACATAGGTATCCAACGCACTGAGTTGAGCATAAGGCACAGTGTCGTTTTGCGGATCAAACCCATTTAAATTGCCGATTAAAAAGCGACAGGTATTGCGGATTTTACGGTAAATATCACTCAATTGCTTGAGCGTGCCACCGCCGATTTTCACATCATTGGTGTAGTCGACGGATGCCACCCACAAACGCAGGACATCCGCCCCGTATTCACGCATCACGGTATTGGGATCGATGACATTGCCGAGCGATTTACTCATTTTACGACCGTTTTCATCCAACACAAAACCATGCGTCAACACGGCTTTATAAGGGGCTTTATCGCTTAGCATGACACTCGTCAACAACGACGACTGAAACCAACCTCGATGCTGATCGCTGCCTTCCAAGTACAAATCCACAGGCAAATGCCCGAGTTCGTCATGGCGAGCTTCGACAACGGTGGTATGGCTCACGCCTGAATCAAACCACACATCCATGACATCTTCTTCTTTTTTGAAGGAGCCGTTGCCACAATTCGTGCAAGTTAAGCGTCCTTTTAAGAAGTGATCCGCCTCATATTTTGCCCAAGCATCGCTGGTTTCCGCACGAAAAACTTCTGCCACCCACGCTGTGGTTTCTTTCGTGAGATGAGCGGTTCCGCATGTTTCGCAATAAAAGGCAGGAATCGGCACACCCCAGACCCGTTGCCGACTAATACACCATTCAGGGCGATTGGCGACCATCGTCGTGATGCGAGATTCGCCACGAGCTGGCACCCATTGGACGTTTTTAATTTCGCTCAACGCCGTGTCACGAAAGGCATCGACTTGAATGAACCACTGTTCGGTGGCTCTGAAAATGACGGGGGCGTGGCTCCGCCAGCTATGGGGGAAACTATGCTTAAACGTGCCGTTCCACACCAAGGCATTCGCTTTTTTGAGTGTTTCAAGCAGAACCCAGTTGGCTTTTTCGTAAAACATCCCGACGACTTCGGCAGGCACGCCGTCTTCATCTTTGAATTTGCCTTGACCGTCCACAGGCGAAATAATCGGCAAGGGATGCTCTTTTAGCTCGTTGCGGTTATAAGCTTTGACCGCAAAAAAGTCGTCAGGCCCGTGACCGCCTGCGATATGCACCAAGCCTGTGCCTGTTTCGGTGGTGACAAAATCGGCTGAAATCACGACGGATTCACGCCCAATAAACGGATGCTTGGCGACCAACCCACGCAAAACACTGCCTTTAAAAGTGATTACAGGCGTTAAGGTTTGACCCTCTTCTACGCCAAACTTTGAGTCTAAGACAGCCAGTAAATCAACGGCGACAACGACTTTACCCTGCTTTGGCGTTTCCACAATGGCATAATCGACTTGCTCATGCACAGCGATCGCCACGTTGGCAGGGAGCGTCCAAGGCGTCGTCGTCCAAATCACTAGCGAGGCATCTTTTAAGTGAGGGACGAGTTCCGTAGGGACGGGGGCATCGTAGCGTTTTTCGAGGCTTGGCAAAGTAAACGCCACATAGATGCTATGACTTTCGTGGTCTTCATACTCGATTTCCGCTTCCGCCATCGCCGACTCACTAATCGGACACCAATGCACAGGCTTTAAGCCTTTGTACACATAACCTTTTTCAACCATTTCGGCAAACAATTCGATTTGCTTGGCTTCAAAATGCCCGTCAATGGTGACATACGGCTCATTCCAATTGCCCATAACGCCCAAGCGTTTGAAGTTGTCTTCTTGCCCTTTGAGGTTGCCAAGAGCGAAGGCTCGGCATTTTTCACGCAATTCTAGGGCGGTAATGGATTTTCGTCCGCCTTTGATTTTCTTTTCCACCGCTGCTTCAATGGGCAAACCGTGACCGTCATACCCTGGGACATAAGGGGCGTAAAAGCCTTGTTGCGTCTTATAACGCACGACAATATCTTTGAGGATTTTGTTCAACGCCGTGCCGATGTGGATTTTATCGCTCGACAAATAGGGAGGCCCGTCGTGCAAGACAAAGCGTTTCGACTTATTTTTAGACGCCAAATTCGCTTCATAGACGCCTTCACTTTCCCAAAACGCTTGAATGTCAGGCTCACGAGTCGCGGCTCCTGCTCGCATGGGGAAGCTGGTTTGAGGCAGGCGAAGGCTGTTTTTATAGTTGATTTCTTCGGTTTGAGGATCTTGACTTGTCACGATAGAACGTCCTTACATGTTGAGATGCTTTATCTTCTTAATATCTCACAAAATGAGCATCAAGACAAGTTAGGATGACGAGGAAGAGTGCAGGCATAATTAGCCTAGCTCTTGCTTGCCATATATTATAACAAAGGGATGTAACGATTTGTTTCATCTTGGACGGGATTAGTACAAGTCTATCTTGACGATACTTTATGAAACCGTAAGCCTCCTTCATTTATAAGTTCCCCTTTAACTCATAAGGAAATAATCCGATGTCGATGACATTAGCTCCGTACAATAACTTTAATAAAGTCAATAATCACCAGACTAATTCTCTACAGTCACAACGCCAAGGTCTGAAATTTGACAAAACAGCCCAATCTAAATTGGATAATTTAATTAATGATACTCTCTCTCATCTGAATTCAGACGAACAGACAAAGGCGAAGGCTGTAATTGATGGTCTCTTGCAGGAGATCACTAACCATAGAGATAACTTTAGTACACGTATAACCTGTGGCTCCTCGATTACTTTATACGACAAAAAGGGATTTGATATAGGGTCATATAATTTGTATCGACCAGACGAATTCTTTAAGAGTGATATAAAAGTACATCCTGAAGTTTCCTCTATAGTTACAGAATTGGATAGACTCAAGCAGAACTTGCCAAGACTTGCTGAAAGTCATGGTGGATACGTCACTTCCGAAGAAAAAGGTGTAAAAAATACTACCAATATAGCAGACAAAGACGAGACAGCCACGCAGGAAGTCAAACAGGGTTTCCCTTGGTTATACACGGGTCTTGCATTGGCAGCAGGTACCACACTAGCCTTCTTCTTAGGCAAGAGCTTGGCAACTCCTCCACAACCAATGCCTTCTGTCAACCATAAAAACGATCTTAAATGAAGAGACGGAGGCTGTTTTTATAGTTGATTTCTTCACTTTGAAGATTTGATCTTGTCACGATAAGGCGTCCTTACATTTTGAGATGCTTTATCTTCTTAATATCTCACAAAATGGCGTTCAAGACAAGGCATCGGCTCAATTAATACCAATTCTTAGTTTAAATAGCGTCTGGGGTCTTCGTTGGTGCTACGATTTTTTTGCTTGGTTATATAGAAAATACTATAATACTCTAGGAAACATCTAAAGGTGTATTTAAGACTTTGGCACTTTGTTCTTGGCGAAAACGATGCAGCTGTTGCTTGAGTGACTCATTCTGATTCGCCAGCATGGCAATGGCAAACAGGGCGGCATTTTTGGCTCCAGCGACGCCGATCGCAAAAGTCGCCACAGGTATGCCAGCAGGCATTTGCACGATTGAATAGAGGGAATCTAGCCCACTAAGGGCATCGGATTTTATTGGCACACCCAAGACAGGCACGATCGTTTGGGCGGCGAGCATCCCTGGTAAGTGGGCGGCTCCGCCTGCTCCTGCGATGATGGCTTGAACGCCTCGTTCTTCGGCGTTGCTTGCGACATGAGCCATCCAGTTGGGGGTACGATGTGCGGATACCACCAAGCATTCATGGGGTACGCCGAATTCGGTGAGTAGGTCATGGGCGTGCTTCATCGTTGCCCAGTCGCTGTGGCTTCCCATTAGCACCGAAACAATGGGGCTGTTAGGAAGGGCAGGGGTTTTTAGGGAAATGAGATCGTGTTCAGGGTGTTTGGATTCGGTCATTTTCGTGATTACCTTTGGTTTTGCAAAGTGGTTTTACTCCCTCCCCTTTAAGGGGAGGGTTGGGGTGGGGAGTAGATCTAACGGTGGATTCTGAAAATCCCCCCCTCTCCCTAGCCCTCTCCTCAAGGAGAGGGAACAGGAAAAAATCTCTTAATAGCATATACCTTCATTCTACCACAGCAACGCAAAACGGGAGGATATTTAATCCTCCCGTTTTGCTAAATTTAAGGAATTATTAACCTACGGCGTTAATAATACTTTGCATGACTTCACTTTGCGTACGAATAATTTTACTGTTGGCTTCTAAGCCTCGTTGTGCCACCACCAAGTTTGAAAACTCTAACGCCATATCCACATTAGAAGACTCCAAACTCCCTGTTTGAATTCGCCCACGAGCGCCGGAACCTGGTGTGCCGAAAAAGAAGTCCCCCACGTTGGGCCCAGAAATGTAGTTATTGCCTTCTTTGGCAAGTAAACCATTTTGATTGGTAAACGCAACGGTTTGAAGTTGCATCGTCATCCCTTCCATGGGATTACCCCCCACCGCATTGGTCGGAATAAGCTGGTCGGCTCCAGAAAGTTGCCCTGTTAAGCCTGTGGCTTGGGCTGGGTTAATGGCGGAAAAAGTTCCCCCTGCGTTCGTTAAATGCACCAGTTCCATTTTATTGGTGGCACCGTTGGGGTTGGCTCGAACCGTTAAACGGTCGCCATTGGAGTAGTTGGCGGTTAACGCACCTGTGGCTCCTACACTGAAGGTGGTCATATCGGCATTTTCGTAAACGGTCGTCACCGCAGGAATACTATTGGCGGTGGCGTAAGTAGCAAAAGTGGCATTAGGTGTATTGTACTTACCCAAGCAAGTGGCAATCACCTTATTGGAGGCATCTAAGAATTTGGCGACCTTCATTTGTGTCGGCACTTGCACGTTATTGGTATTGACAGGGGAAGACCCTTCAATCTGCGATGTGCCGACAAGCCTGTCGCCTGTAGAGGTGACTAAATAACCCTCGGCATCTAAACTAAAGTTGCCTGCTCGGGTGTAAACAGAAGGCGTTCCTGCGGCGGACAAACCACTTAAATCCTGACTCACAAAATAGCCTTCTCCACTAATCAACATATCGGAACTGCGTCCTGTAAATTGACTACCGCCTTGACCGTAATTGGTATTGATTTCTGCAAGCGTGGTACCCGAACCTGTTTGCATGGGGTTGTAACCGCCTCGAGTCAAGGTGGGTCTTCCCCCTGCGGTAATGGTGTGTAAGAAAGTGGTCGCAAAGTTGGCTTTGGATGACTTAAAAGCCGTAGTGTTGACGTTTGAAATGTTGTTTGAAATAACATCGATCGATGTTTGGTTGGCACGGATCCCTGAAGCGGCGATGTATAAACCTTGTGTCATAGAAGGGGTTTCTCTCTTTCTTTCCTTAGGAGTCAATCAAAATTAGTTAGTTAGCTTTGAGTTCAGTCACTTGCTTAGGGGTAATGACGTCATTATTGACGTAAAGCCCTATGCCGTCTTTACCAAAGGCGACTTTGTCGACTTTCCCTGTTTTGGTTTGTCCATTTAGGGTGTAAGTAATGTTCTTGCCCACATAGTTGGATCCTTGCGTCAGGGCATTGCTTTGTGTGAAATTGGCATTGAGCTGTTGTAACTGCTCAATTTGCGTGTACTGGGCTTGTTGCATCATTTGTTGGGCGTTGTCAGCAGGTTCCAAGGGATTTTGCGACGACAATTGAGCCAGCATTAGTTGAAAGAAGCCTGCTTTGTCGATATTGCTGTCGCCTAACTTTTTAAGTCCTGCTTCAAAGTTGGTTTTGTTGGTATTGTTCTTCATTACATTTAGCGTATTTTGAACATTGGTAATGGATGGCATGGGGATAGGGTTCCTTCTTTCTCTTTCTCTTATTTGTAAATAAATCTAGGCTAGAACATTGAGTCCTGTACTGTTAAAGGTACTAAACACTTGGTTCTTGGGGACTTCTGGTGTACTGACACTTTGTTGCTTGTAGCTTTGATACGACTGACGCAAGGCGTTAAGCTCTTCCAGTCGAACTTGAGAATCCTGCCCTTCTATGGGGTAAGCCCCTTGTGGGTTTAAGGCATTCAACTCATCTTGAAAGATATTGGCACGCTCTTCTTGCGAAGCTTGCTGAAAGGCACCGTCTTTATTAAGACCGTCTTGAAAGCGAGCTTGCTCTGCATTGTCTTTATTTTGATCCTTATTGCTGTCTGAACTGGCTTGGCTGTTGGCTCCTGCTAGGACGACTTCGATTTTATCCATTTTTAGACCCTGCTGTTCTAGGTTACGTTGTAAATCCTGCAACTGCGTTTTGACCTGTTCCACCGCTTCAGGACGTTCCACCACCAAGCGAGCAGACACCTGCCCTTCGCCAAGTTGCTTGATCTGAATCCGCATATGCCCCAAGTCTTCAGGGTTGAGCTGGATTTGCATGGTTTTATTGGTTGAATCATACGCCGATTGAATGCCACTAGCGACTTGATGCGTCAGCGGTTGAAGCCCTGCCACACCTTGCGTTTGTGTTACGACGCCTTCAACAGGTTTGGCAAAAGCCACATCAGGCACCACGTTTTGAACAAGGGTGGAAGCATCTGATTGAGTAGGATCTTCTTTGGGAGCCTCACCTTCTTTGGGAGCTTCACCTTCTTTTGAGAAACCTTCGCCTTGTGTAGCAGACTTGCCTGCTTGAGCAACGGGGGCGTCTATCAGTGTTGAACTTTCTGTGAGCGTCGTACTTTCAAGCGGTGTTTCCGTCGATGTTTTGGCATCGTCTGCTTTTAGGCTGGCTTCTAAGGCATTGGTCGTCACGAGAACAGGAGCCTCTTGTGCGGCTTTGGTAGGCTCTAAATTAAGCAATTGGGATGCTTCAAGCACCTTTTCTTTGACGGTGTCTTGCACGGTAAAGCTTTTACTAAGGGGATCTAAGCTCGCTTTTTCTAAATCTTTTACAGAAGCATTTTGTAATAGTTCTGAATTAGGCTTGACGGCTTCAACGGCTTTCTTCACAAGGTCAGGATCCAGCTCCTCAACAGGCGTGAGTTCAAGTGACGTCTCAGGTTTATTTAAAACATCTAAAAGAGGTGTGCTGGCGGTTTCTGCTTCGGCATTGAGTTCAGCAACAGGCACATCAAGCATCACCGTCGGCACGGGAGGCATGGTCACATACGGCATCGCCACTGTGGTATCCACACTGGAAGGCGTGGCAGACGCATCAGGACTTTCTGCTTTAGCTTCTTCAGAAGCAGGATCCGTCGTCGTAAGCTTAGTGCTTTCGTTGTCATCAGGCGTTTTTGCCGAGCTTGTTTGGGTATCAGTGCTTTGTGTATCTTTTGAAGGGGTGTCGTGCTTGGCTTGATTCAACGCCGATTTAAAATCGTTCGTGGCACTATTATTTTTGGCGTTCACCACAAGGGCTGCACTATTGGCGGAAGACACCGCTTTTAAAATAGATTCGGAAGCAGGAGCAACGGTAATCATCATAAAGCATCATCCTTCTATACAGATTGGCGGAATTGACGTAAGCCCATTTCATCCATTTCATGGGCGTCTTGCAAGGCGAGTTCTTGTTTCCACACTTGCAACTGTTTGGCTTTTAACTTTTCTAAAGACTTTTCTTTGATTTTGGCTTCGACATAAGCGGCTTTGGCTTGTTCACAACGTTTTTCTTGTTGGATAATATCTTGCGAGATTTTGGCTTCATAATTGCGTTGTTCTTGAATGTAAAGCGGAAAGTGCAAACCGTAATCGTAGCCTTGGGCATTTTCAAAGGAATCGTAGGCGTCTTGAATACACTGTTGTATATTCGCTTTGGCTTGTTGAAGCTTGACCAATTGAGCTTCTTCTTTTTGGAAGGCTTGCAAGGCTTTGAGGGCTTGATCTGCACGCAGATCCATCACTTTTTGCAACGCAAACCGATGCGACTTAGGCATACCTTAGGGGGTCTCTTTCTTAAGCTCTTCTATCTCTACATTTTATCTACATTGAATTAGAGGCACACGCTCATGAGAGGGCGTTGGCTTCCCTTAGTTTGACATATTCCACAGGGGCTTTCCTCATCCCATAGGTGTATTTCGTTAAAGCTTTATAGAAAGCTCTGCAAAAGTTCAAGTCGGATGAAGATTCAAGGAAAAACAAACGGCTTTTGAGATACCCTAAGGTTTCCCCAAAGCCGTTTGTGCATTGTCATGCCGATGTCTTCAAAGACACAGGCGGACGTTTAAAATCTATCCACGCTGTTGTTGTTGTGGTTGTTGATTTCCACCTTGTCCACCGCTCATTGATTGTTGCCTACTGGAAGGAGCGACAAACATATAATTAGGTTTTTCAGGTAAAGGAGGTAAAGCCATGGTGGCAAAAGAACCTACTGTATTGTTGAACGGAGGTAGTAAAGCCAAGGTTTGCGAGCCATACGCAAAAGGATTGCTTGTTTGTGGAAGCTGTGCTTGTCGTTGAGGCATTGTAAACTGTCGAGATTCTAGATCTAATCTTGTGATGTCTTGGTTAATTGCATTCGTCGAAGAACCGTTAAGTGAAGTAGGTGAAGGAAAGAAAAGTGCCATGATTGTGTGTCCTATGTGTGTGTATTATGTGCCTATCGTCTATCTTCAGTGGAACGAGAATGTGTTCCGCCTATATTAGTATAAAGGATTATAAAAACAAACATTGTGCTAGTCCCCGCATTCCTGTAACAATTTTGTTACAGGCTAAATAGTGGAGGAACGGCTCCCTTATGAACTTTCACCGTTTCCCACACCCCACGACTCACATAGGGTTCAGCGTCCAAATAGGCTTGCACCTCATCGTAGCTATTCACTTCAAGCAGTACAATAGATCCAATCGAAGCCGTGCCTGCTTCATTTTGAAGGGCAACAGCGAGTTTCACGACTCCAGCGTCTTTCGACGCTTGCATCGCCGTGAGGTGGTCGGGGCGTGCATCTAGGCGTCGTTGTGGGGCATCGGCGTCGGTGGCGTCGTATCCAATCACGACATAGCTTTCTCTCGGCATGGTTTGATATTCCTTATCGAATACTATAAAGTCTTGCTAAACAATGGTTTCTGCGTCGAAGCGATCTGCCCTTGCAAGTAAGCATCGAAAGGCATGGCGATGTTTCGGCTGAAAATACGTCCCAAAGGACTAAACTCGATTCGACGGTTTTCAATCGTCAACAAACCGTCGGCTTCTAAAGGCTTCAAAGCCTCCAAGGCATCGGCGAAATAAGCTTCAAAGTCAATGTTAAACTGGGCATCGATGCTCGCAAAATCTAGGCGGTTTTGACACATCAGTTGCATAATCACCGCTTGGCGTAACAGGTCATCCTCACTCAAGGCATAGCCTCGCCACGTCGGGAGCCTGCCCGAGCTAATCGCCGTTTCATACTGCGACAATTTCTTGACGTTTTGGCTATAATGCCCCTTCCAACTGCTAATGGCACTCAAACCCAAGCCCACCAATTCCGCCTGCCCAGCACGGATGGTGTAGCCCATGAAATTGCGATGCAAGCTCGCATCATCCCACGCACGAGCCATCTCATCATCGGGCTTGGCATAGTGATCCATGCCAATATAGACGTAACCTGCTTCTAAAAATTGTTTGGTGGCTTGACGAAAAATCACGTATTTTTCGGTGCCTTTGGGCATCGCCTCTTGAGGCATGTAGCTTTGCCACGGTGCCATCCACGGGACATGGGCATAATTGTAAACCGCCAGCCTGTCTGGATTTAAGCGAATAATGGTTGCCACCGTCTCATAAAAGCTTTCCGCCGTTTGATGAGGCAGGCCGTAGATGAGATCGACATTCACGCCGTCAAAGCCCACCGCACGAGCGGTATCGATCAGCGTTTGGCTTTCTTCCACCGACTGCACCCGATGAATCGCTTCTTGCACGGTGGGATCCACATCCTGCACGCCCATGGAAATACGGTTAAAACCCAGTTTTGCCAACGTTTCGAGATGCTCCCTTGTGGTGACACGAGGGTCAGCTTCTAGGCTAATTTCGGCTTGTGGATGAAACTTAAAATGCTGGTTAATTTTAACCCACAAGCGTTCGAGCTGTTGAGGCGTCATGTAAGTGGGGGTGCCTCCGCCTAGGTGGAATTGCATGACAGGGCGGGTCAAATCTAAGTGAGGGAGCAGTAAATCAATTTCTTGAAAGAGCAGTTCCAAGTATTTTTCAGCGTGTTGCTTTTGCTTGGTCACCACCACATTACACGCACAAAAATGGCAACGGCTTTCACAAAACGGCAGGTGAATATACAGCGAATACGGCAAACCGCCTTGCTGGTTTTGCGTTGCGTTAAGCATCTTGACTAAGGCATCCGCCCCGAAGGCGTCTTGCCAAACTGGGGCGGTGGGGTAGCTGGTGTAGCGTGGCCCTGAAAGATTGTAGCGTTCTAGCAAGGCGTCTTCAACGCCTGTGCTATAAACGAATAGATCTTTAAAGTCCGCTTGACGATTCATGGGCTTTCCTTGCCTAGACGAGGATTGTGTTACGATTCAATCCTCGTTTAGTATAGCGGAAAAATCAGGATTCACCAAGTTAAAAATGGGATTATTATGGGGATGTTGGATTCAGTAGTTGTTCGAAGAAATTCAGTGTTTCAGGAGTGACATTAGCACCAACACCTTGGTTAAAGTCGATTAATGCAGTATATCTCTGAGCGTCAGTCATACCAATAATACTCGTCCCGGGTACGATAGTCGAATACAATAAACCATCTTGCTTCGTGATCCGACCTGATCCTGGAACCAAGGAAAGCTCCTGTGTAAGTATGTAGGCAATGCTTTTCTCTTCTGGAGTTCCATTAGCCAGAAAGTATCTGAGCTCATCATATCGATTCAGGATCCTCTGAGCATCTTCCGCATAAAGACCATTAGGATTACTTTGAAGATACTTTCTTGCTGCGGCTGCTGCATCTTGGATGTTTTGCCCCCCCCAACCTTGTGATGGCACCGTTTGCAGTGAAGCAGACGCCGTGACGGACTGAACCGAAGCAGGAAGGACACTTGCCGTTCTAGCGGTTTTAAGAGATTGAAGTCCTTTTTGAGCGAGTTTGTGATGTTTATTGGTTGAATCCTGAGCTATTACTTTTAATTGAGCTTCAACTATTGACCCTAAACCTTGCTTTACAGCCCTTTGTGCCATTTCATCTATAGTACCTTGATGACCCATCGATGCAAGGATTAGCTGACCTGGATTATATTGACTTTTAAAGTTCGCTATTGCCTTGTCTACTTGCTTGGGACTTTTAAAAGCCACTTGTGGTTGAGAAGCATCAGTAATCGAATTCAAATTCAGTGCTTCTGTCAATAATTGAGTTTCTGGTTTAAAATTCGCCCCTTTAAATAAAGGAGAGCCTACAAGAGCTTGAAAGGATGATTTCCCTGCTACTACTTGTTCACCCTTAGAGGAGACTTGACCGACTACATGTTCTATCTTTGGGGCTACGTTACCTAGGTTAGTGAAGACAGTAAGAGCACCAGCCCCAAGAGTAGCAACCAAAGAAGCCCCCGACCGTTGCTGTTCGGACGCTTGGCTAGAGGCGTTGGACTTCATAGAAGCTTGAGCCGACGGACGAGAGTAAGCCCCCATAGCAGGGCTGAAGGTAGGTGATGCTAAACGCATGGTTATTATCCTTTATCAT
>JBILSS010000170.1:0-3742 GCA_044371965.1 Vampirovibrionales bacterium | reverse complement strand
AGGGGGTGCGGATACTGCTGGGCTTCCAAGATTTCTAGGACACGAGGCAGATCCACTTCGGGGTGATAGCTGTAGTCAAGTTTTTTAGGCATGGTCGCTCCTTTGGGATGGTATAGCTGAATTTAGAGTTTTTTGTACAGTAGGCTAGACTAGGAGCCTAGATTATTTTGTGAGGGCGTGTAGACAGACCTACATAACAGAACAAAATAATCGTAGCGACAACGTATAGACACTGTACAGAAAATTATTAATTCGGCTATATGAAATAATCATAGTATACCTCGAACATCTTCGTAATCCTGCGAAACCATACATGCAAGGGTAGGAAACAAGACTTTTGCAGAGCTTTCTATACGAGCCGAATTGTCCACTGTTTAAATGAAAAACAGCTTAAAAATCCTAGAAAAAAGAAAAACAAGCCAAAAGTCGTGTAAACTTATAGAATAGTAGAGAGAATCCCTTTTTTTTTAGGAGTCCCCCTTTTATGACTACGTCTCCCCAATTACGTCAAATCCAAACGGAACGATTTGGTTCTGTTAGCGTGGATGAAGCGTCTATCATTACCTTTGTACAACCGATTTTGGGTTTTGACTCCCTTAAAGAGTTCGCGTTATTTGATCATGATAATGAATCCCCGTTTAAATGGTTGCAATCTTTAGAAGATCCCGCTTTAGCCTTTGTGGTGACAAACCCCACTTTGTTTGGGCATGATTATGAGTTCAACTTGCCTCAAGAAGCGTGTTCTGTATTGAACATCCAACGTGCGGAAGATGCTCAAGTTTTAACACTGGTCACCGTGCCTGAAGACACCCCCTTACACATGACGGCTAACTTCTTAGGACCGATTATCTTTCATAATGACACCCGTCATGCCATGCAACTTATTTTAGAAGACCCTGAACTTTACGGCACAAAAGTACGACTCATTCCTGATGAAGCCATCTCAGCGGACGGTTCCATTCACCTTGAAGTGATTCAAAGCAAGCAGAAACAAGCCAACGCTTAGGCGTTCTTTGTTTTTGTTATTAGCACTCTTCTAAAAAGGAAGTCGATATGCTTGTTTTAAGCCGTAAACTAGGTGAAAAAATTGCCATAGACAATGAGATATTTGTGACGATTTTAGATGTTCGTGGAGATATTGTGAAACTTGGGGTAGAAGCTCCCAAGCAGGTGACGGTGCATCGTGAAGAGATTTATAAAGAGATTGTGGCAAGCAATCAGCAGGCTCAACAAAAAGCGAATGCCCACCCTACTGTCAACGATACCTTGTCTAAAGTGGGGAACTTGTCCAAAAAAGTAACGCCCCCCAAGAGCAATCATAATGCCAAACCCTAATGTGTAAAAAAGGGATCCCTCCTATGTCCACCAGTGCATCAACCAAGGAACCTGCCTTACTGCACTGGGATGCCCTATTGCCTGCTCGTCAAGCCCTCTTTATCCAAAAGGATGCTCAGCAAGCCTTAAAGCTCTTACCTCTCAATCCCTTTTTGGTGGATGTCTCTCATCAAAGCATTGCCATTCAAAATGCCTTGATTGATGTCGCAAGCCAAGCTTACCTTCAAACAGGGCAACTCAAAGAAGCGACGCTTTTATGGAAGCGATACAATCGTTTTGAACAAGCCAGCTTAGGTTTTATTTGTATGAGGCAGTATCAACTGGCTCGAGAAATGATCGAAGCTTTAACGCCCAAGCGTCAAGCGTATTGGGGGGAAGTGGTGTTTCGTACCTGTAGCAATCAGCTGGATGTTTGGCCCAGTTTTCTGCACTTGCGAAACCGTCTTGAAGGCGATTTGATGATGATGTTTCGCTTTAAGGCGTTGGATTGCATGGAACAAATGATGGGTTACCTCAATAGTTTTTCTTTGTTGAACCCTGAAGTATTTAAGCTGGTGGGGCGTGTGTTTACCTATAGCGGACTGTTGCAACAGGCGTATTTTTTATTGCAACGTAGCCTTGAAAAAAACCCGATGGATCCTGAAAATTATTTTCACTTGGCACAGCTCTACCTTGAAATGAAGCAACGCAACAAGGCGAAGCTCATGTTACGCCAAGCCCTTGCGATTAATCCCGATTATACGCCTGTTCAGGATTTGTTGGCGACTTTAAAGTAATTGTCGATGGCTTTGGCAAGGGTGATGTCTTTGGCAGACAAGCCCCCTGCATCGTGCGTGCTTAGTTGGATGTGTACGTTATTATACACATTCGACCAATTCGGATGATGATCCATCGCTTCAGCGTGTAAGGCGACATAGCTCATAAACGCCCAAGCGTGTTTGAAGTCGGGGAATTGAAACGACTTTTCAATGGAAGAAACTGGTGTTTTCACCAGTTGCCAGCCGTCTAGGGATTCCACCGCCAATTCGAGTTCGTGCACAATCATGTGATGCGTCCTTTTTGATATAGCTTTCTATAAAGCACATTTTTACAATGTGCTGGTTTTCATGCTTATAGTATCATCATAGGAAAAGGAAAGGCAAGGCGATGAGCATTAACCCATCTTACAATTACAGAAGCGTTCAACCCACTCAAGCGGTTCCTGTCCCCAATCGCAACAGTTCACCCGTGCCGACTGTCGCTCGTCCACCTGCACAGGCTCCAAAAAAGAAATCGTCTTTTTCATGGCCTTTGGCATTGGCTGGAGTGGCGACGCTTTTAGTAGGGCTAGGTGTGGTTGGCTTTCAGAAAAACAGGGCAGAACAAATTGAAAAGTTGTCTCAACTTTTAGAAGCTATTTTTAGAAAAACCTATACACCTGAAGAAACCAAAGCCATGGTCAAAACCTATCAAGACTTACTGAAAATTGAAGACCAAAAAACCTTTATTGAAAGGGCATATCAACAAATTAAAATGGATATGGGTTTAGAAGACGTTAACGTACCCTTGGAGATTGCGAAAGAGCTAAAAAAGAGTAGTAGGGGGGAAGAAGTGAGCGGAGCTGTGGCGGATACTGTAGTTCATATTAAGGCGGATCTTTCAAGCAAAGAAAAATTAAGCTCAGAAGCTCAAGAAACCTTGTTCGATACTGTCGCCCATGAATTAAATCATGTTAGACAATATAGAGAGATTATACAGGCGGGTTTGTTTGACGATTACATGAAAGTAAGTATTGGCAATAACATTCCGAAAAAGGTTATTGCCAAACATAAAGCGAGTACACTTATTAGAAATTATAAAGAGGTTAAAGAAACGTTTAGTCATGCTTACGGTGATGTAACGAAACCTTCTATTCCCAAAGGCACCCCACGTTATCTCAAAGCGGAAGAATATCTCAAAGGTAAAAAAGATTATGAGAAACAAACGTATGAAGAGTATCTAAATAATCCCATTGAGATAGAATCTCGTGCAGTGGGGGATGCCATGCAACGCTTTGTTAGAACCATTAAACTCTACATTTAAAGCCTCGCCATCACCGCTTCTATCGCCCCACGATGCACCGCCCACAAGTCGTTCATTCGCTCGCCTTCAGGCAATTCCACCGTCAACACCGAGATGCCTCGTTCGACACCCGCCCAGTTGCCAAACGATCCCGGTGTGGGGTAGCCAATGCTTGCTTCAGCAGGGTAATCGCAGGCGTGGGCGTAAAGTGTCGCAAGCTCTTCCGCTTGAGGCAAAGGCCCGTCGTAATTGATGAGGCGATACGGCGTGTGATAGCTCACAATCAACTTAGGAGTCGTTTGGTTCACCAATTGAGCGATGCAACGGCTTTCAGGCTCACTGAAAGGCAGTACGCCGCCGTGATAAG
>JBILSS010000048.1:0-12786 GCA_044371965.1 Vampirovibrionales bacterium | reverse complement strand
GTTGTTGGTAGCCCTTTGGCATGGTGGTGTCTCCTCTTTATTGTAACTAATAAAGAGATACTACATCCAGCCGCTCACCGCCACCCCCCTGCGTCACTTGTTACTTGAATCCGCCGCTTTATTTGGGACTCTTGAAATCTGATAGTCCTTGGCATCATTTGTAGATTGAATGTAAGCCCTGTCAAACTGTTGATAAATTTTACTACCATCATCAAGTCTACCTTCTTCTACACCAAATGCTATATGCCCTGCTCCTCCAGTGGCAGCCGCAACGGTTAAGCCTGTAGCTCCAGCTAATACAGAATTACCTTTTTCTTCTTTATGAGAAGGAGTTGGATAGGATGTATACCCCTGACGTTGCACACCATTTAAATCTGTCATTATAAAGTTCCTTTTCACTTATGCTTGTTTAATGATTTTAAGAGAGCGTCGATTACCCTCTTAGAAGCATTAAACCAAATAAAATTAGATTTGTGCCACGAACAAATCAAACGAGAAGGGGACTTGTATAGAAGGCTCTGCGAAAGTCCTGTCCCCTCTCCTAAAATCAGGAGGGGGGACAAGGCAAGGGCTTGCCGACAACGCAAAAATGCGAGGCTTCCGAGACATTTTGCGGACGGCAGGAGCGAAGATAGGGCGAGGAGGTGGGGATTCAGGGGGGATTTTCAAGGGGGGACGAAGGGGAGGAGAAACGCAATGCGTCCTTCCCCGTCCCCCCTTGAACGCATTTAGAGGTGTCGGAGAACCTTTGTGCGAGCAAAGGTCTCTGACGTCACCAGCTAAAGAAGGGAGTTAGAAAACCCATCTCTTGTATTGTAAAGAAATGTTGCAATTTAGCACATCCTAAGGAAGCTTTTATTATAGCACTAGCACAAAGTTTTTCTATTATTGTTTTTATATAAATATAAGATTAACATTCTCTCTCTCTCTGAATCCCCACTTTTTATTTTGACCCTCACGAATCCCTACCCTATGTAAATTTAACCCACCCTCTGACCCTTAGGAGTATTTTTTATGTCTGCTTTCCCTAACCATACCTTGCCTTTTGCTTCATCTTCTTCCTTTGTAGCACCGCAAGAGCTTCCAGTGAATCAACAATTTTATGGCCCAAACTATTTAGTCAATGGTGCTAGCGTCGATTCCAACACCTTTTCCCTTGCTTCTATACAGAACCCTTACTTGCAACAGAATCCGTATGCCGCTAGTACTTATTCAAACCCTTATTCGGATTTGTCTAGCTATGGGGTAGGTACGGATTTTCACCAAGCTTCTCATTTATCACGCTTACATCACAACGACCCTGCTCGTTTACAGCGTGCTAAAAACGAAGTACCTTTGGCTCGTATTGGACTAGAACAGTTTCAGCATCAACTCGGCTTTCAAGACAGAAGTGAAACACGTCAACTCGGCTTTGCCGAACGTTCCGATATTCGAGGACTTGGCTTTCAAGACAAAAGCGAAACACGTCAATTGGCTTTTGCCGATCGTGCGAGTGTTCGTGACTTAGGTCTTCAAGAAAAACAATTAAAATTACTCGACAAAAAGGATGAACGTAACTTTTTTGGCACCCTGCTTGGCACGATAGTCCCTTCCGTGATTGGGTTGATTTCAAACAATCAGCAAGGGGCTAGAGAAGAACGTATGATCAAATTTGCTCAACAAAACAACATAAAAGATGTGAAAGATGATTATGAAGCAAAATATGAAAAGAAAAAATTATTGGATCGTATTGCTCAACTCGAACGCAAGTTGGATCGCTATAAAGATGACGATGACGACGATAGAACCGTCAAAAATTCTAAAAAGCGTAAAGTTTACAGACGTAAAGACGATGATAATAACGACAACATCCGAACAGAAGACCCCCATGGCTACAGTAGCTGGGTTGTGGTGAAAGCCAAAGCCAGTGCTAAAGCCAAAAGTAGTAGCAAAAGCTGGTAAGAACCGAAGAAAAACGACTATATAAAAAAGAAGCCCTGATCCCGCGGGGCTTCTTTTTTGAATGTTAGATGTGAGGTAAATTTACTGAAAAAAGAAGTAGATCCCCACCGACTGGAGAATAAACAACAAAGTCAGCATTTTAAATAGAAAGTCTTGTTGACGCACGATGCGATACACTCGCTTCAACGCTCCCTTGGTGCTGCGTTCAATGGTGCGTGATTCTTCACTAAACCATTGGTCATGGGTGTGAACGGCTTGCTCTGCTTGAACAAGGGCGTCTAGTTCAGCATACACACCTTGGTAGGCATAGGCATTGACCGAATTTAAAGGATCCAGCATAACTGAATTCATGATGTTTTTCCTTCTCAACTCCTAAACACGACCCTAAGTAAAACAACGAGCAAAGGCTCCGTTTTAAGACGATTCACTATTTAAGATAAACGCATAAGATTTTTTGATGAACGGCCTATATCTGCATAAGAAATCTGTATAAGAATTAAATAACCCATTCATTACAAGAACTAGTATAGGGACTCGTTCTTGTTTTGACAATGCTTTTTCATAAACATTAACCTCTAGGTTAGTAAAGTGGTGTAATGCCTCTATCCAAGGGTATAGAAGCTCGCTCGTAATGTTACGATTTCTTTACATTTCCTCCTGTTTTCTTTGTGATACAGTAGAACTGTAGTCGTTTTTTATAGAGGATGCCCCCATGCCTAAAACCCTGTACCAAAAACTGTGGGACGCCCACGTCGTCCACCAAGAAGACCCCAGCTCCCCTGCCTTGCTTTTCATCGACAGGCACCTCATCCACGAAGTAACTTCGCCCCAAGCCTTTACAGGCTTAGCTGAGCGAGGCATCCCCTTACGACGTCCCGATCTCACCATCGCCACGGTGGATCACTCCATCCCCACCTTGGTCGGACGCTCCTTCCCGCTGAAGGATCCTCAAGCCCAAGCCCAAATCGAAGCCTTAGAAGCGAACGTCAAAGCCCAAGGCATCCGCTATTATGGGCCAGAAAGTGGTCATCAAGGGATTGTGCATGTCATCGGGCCTGAACTCGGCTTTACCTTACCAGGGCAAACCATCGTGTGCGGAGACAGCCATACTGCCACCCACGGCGCCTTTGGATCCCTCGCCTTTGGCATAGGCACCAGCGAAATCGAGCATGTTTTTGCGACGCAATGTTTATTGCAGTATCCGTCTAAAACCATGGCGATTAACGTCAATGGAGCCTTGCCTGAAGGCGTGACGGCGAAAGATTTAATTCTCGCCATTATCGCCAAGCTCGGCATGGATGCAGGTACAGGCTATGTGCTGGAGTTCCGTGGCGATGCGATTCGTGCCTTGAGCATGGAAGGTCGCATGACGGTGTGCAATATGGCGATTGAAGCTGGTGCCAGAGCAGGTATGATCGCCCCTGACGACACCACCTTTGCCTATTTGAAAGACAAGCCCTTAGCTCCGAAGGGGCAGGCGTGGGAAGAAGCCGTCGCCTATTGGAAGACGCTCGCTAGCGATGAGAATGCCTCCTTTGATACCGTGGTCGAACTCGATGCCACGACCCTTCAGCCGATGGTCACCTATGGCACGAACCCTGGTTTGGCGTGTGGGATTAACGAAAACGTGCCAAGCCCTGAAGCACCGCCTTCTCATACGCAAGCGTCTGATCTCGCCGATGCCCTAGACTACATGGGCTTAACGGCTCATCAACCGATGAAAGGCTTGCCGATTGATGTCGTCTTTATTGGCAGTTGCACGAATAGTCGCTTGGAAGACTTAGAAGCCGCCGCTCGTGTGGCAAAGGGACGGAAGGTGGATCCCAAGGTGCGAGCCTTGGTCGTGGCAGGCTCTCAAGTCGTGAAAGAGCAAGCGGAAGCCCTCGGCTTGGATGTCATCTTCAAGGACGCAGGCTTTGAATGGCGTGAACCCGGTTGTTCCATGTGCATTGCCATGAACGGCGATGCCATTGAAGTGGGGCAGTATTGTGCATCCACCAGTAACCGCAACTTTAAGGGACGCCAAGGCAAGGGCGGTCGTAGCGTGTTGGTGTCTCCAGCGATGGCGGCAGCCGCAGCGATTCACGGCAAGCTCGTTGATGTTAGAGAAATACAAAAGGAAGCTATTCATGCCTAAACCGATTACCCACATTTCTAGCCGATGCGTCCCCTTGAACAAGGACAACGTCGACACGGATCAAATCATCGCCGCACGTTTTTTGAAGGTTACCAGCCGTAAAGGCTTGGGCGAACACGCCTTTTCAGATTTTCGCTACATGGAAGACGGCAGTCCCAACCTTGATTTTGTCTTGAATCAGCCGCAGTATGCACACGCTCGTATTTTGGTGGCGGGGCATAACTTTGGCTGTGGATCGTCTCGTGAGCATGCCCCGTGGGCGTTGGTGGATTACGGCTTTGAAGCGATTATCGCCACCAGCTTTGCGGACATTTTCAAAAATAACGCCCTGAAAAACGGCTTATTGGTGATTGAATTGCCTGAAGCGGTGGTGAGCCAGCTCCGTCGTGATTGTGAGGCGAACCCTGCCTTGCGTGTGGATGTGGATGTTGAGGCTCAAACGGTGGCGATTGAAAATCAAGCGGAACAGTCCTTTGAAATCGGAGCCTTTTGGAAGAAGTGCTTGACGCAAGGCTTGGATCAAGTGGGCTATACCTTGAGTTTTACGGATCAGATTAAGGCGTATGAAGCTAATCGTCCTGCCTTTGCTTAACAAAATAATTCGGAATCCACCTATACGCTATTTAATCGTTTAATTGGTATTACTCCCTCCCCTTTAAGGGGAGGGAGTAAGATGCCTTGTAGGCTTTTGCAGAGCCTTCTATAGTATTTTCTATAACTCTGAAAAACTAAGCCACTTTACTGTGGTTGGGTTGGGCTTTCACGCTAGAACCTTTTCTTTTTTTCTCTAAAGAAAGCCCTACTGCAAAAATAAGTCCTGCAATCGCAATCACAATCGTTGAGCCTAAGCCTGTGTCATAGCTAAAATGCTGCCCCAAATACCCCATCGCCATCATACCGAGTCCCTGCCCTGAATCCGCCAACATCGTATAGGTCGCCATGGCAGACCCTCGCTCGCTAACTTTCGTGCGATCCGCCACCATAGCAACGATTGAAGGCTGAACCACACCTGAACCCAAGCCGTACAAGACCGCAGAAATCAACAAAGGCACGGTGCCAAAGGAATAGAACATCCCGATTAGGCTCACTACCACCAACGCCATACCAGGAATAATGGTGTAAAGGCGTCCGAATTTGTCGCTGGATTCTCCCCCCAAGAAACGACTGGCAATCAGCGAAAAGGCATAAAAAATGTGGAAACTTTCCACATGATGAATCCCCTTGCTTGACACAATCAAAGGAATAAACGAGATTAACGCCCCAAAAACGAAGCTATTGCTGGCAATCAGCAAACCAGGCGTCACGCCCTTGATGTTGAATAAGCGTCCCTTTGGTCGAGGGCTAACGGATGCTTGTACAGTATTTTCAACACGATTGAGTTGCGAATGATGCGTTTCTAAATGCCCCATACGTAAAATCACAAATAAAGAAGCCAGCAAGACCGCTAAAGAGAACAACATCGCTTCAATACACCAGCCCCGATCCGCCATGACCCAGCCAATGGCAGGGGCATACGCCATCGCCAATTTAATGGCATTTGAAAACATCGCAATGCCCCTAGCACGAGACTGCACAGGCACCGTTTCCGTCAAATAACTGTAAGAAACACTATTAAAAAACGAAAAACCCACGCCCTGCAAGGCACGAGCCACCCATAGCACCCACAGCGTATTCGGCATGAGTAACATCAGAATCGTACCAGTTCCAAAAAACGCCATAGACATTAAAAATAAACGACGAGGGGGCCATTCTTCGTAAAGTTTCCCCACCCAAGGACGCGACAACACCGAAGCCACCAAGAACAACGCCAACAACTTCCCCGATTCCGCAGGACTGACGTGAATCCCGTTAAGGTGAATGGGTAACATCGTGGTGAAAACGTGCGATGCCGAATAGAACAGCGTCGTGGCGAGGCAAAGCAACCAAAACACCTTAGGTAATGTTCTAAACGATTCTAAAAAAGCGGGTAATTTCACGGCACGGTTTCATTTCATTTCGATTATTTATAGTCAGTTGACGAATATAATCAGGGGAAGATGCAACAGAGATTCTTTCATTGAGAATGATTCTCAATAAACAGAATAACATTGACTAAACTAGAGGTCAAGCCCTTTTTGATTAAATTGCTACAATTGTAACCTTTTGGGTGCTACCATTATTATAAAGCTTCAAAAAAAATAAAAAGGTGTCCCCTTCCTGTTTTTTTAGTATGATGAGGGGAGATTCCTATTTATATTATATAGAAAGCCATTGCCTGCGTGACACAGCCCCTGCTTCAGCCTTCAGCCCAAGCCGATTCCCCCTACTCAAACGCCCA
This sequence comes from Vampirovibrionales bacterium, assembly GCA_044371965.1. Classification (GTDB taxonomy): domain Bacteria; phylum Cyanobacteriota; class Vampirovibrionia; order Vampirovibrionales; family JAJTHC01; genus JAJTHC01. The sequence goes on along the minus strand of JBILSS010000048.1, from coordinate 6,391 downwards.
ATGGCGTGTAGGCTGGATGTCTTTTCTCAATACATTGCCCATGCGTCACGGCATTGAAACATCTATGCCTACTGGCTTTCAGCATCATTATGGCGTGCCTTCTCGGCTCAATCACGCCTTGCTCGCTGGAGAGCTGGATCTTTCGCTGGTTTCCACCGCCGCCTATTTAAAGCATCAGGACGCTTGGCAAGTCCTGCCATTTCTGAGCATCAGCTCCTATGGACCTGTCCATAGCGTTTTATGGATCCGCAAAAAAAGCTTTGATCCCACGTCTCATGCCGTGCAATGCCCCGATTCTTCCGCCAGTTCGGAAGCCTTGTTACGATACATTTTGACGCATCATTATGAAGCCAGCACCCTTCGCTATGAAACCTATTCGCATGAAAAAAGCGTGCAAGACTGCCTAAATACGTCTCAAAATGCCTTGTTGATTGGGGATGTGGCTCTGCGTTTTTATGCCGAAACCCAAGCAGGGCAACATCATGAACTTGAAGTCTTAGATTTAGCCACGGCGTGGCATGATTTGACGGGGCATCCCTTTTTGTTTGGCGTGTGGTGTGCCAGAAAGCCCTTTTGGCAGGAAAATCAGCTTGCTGTCGAAGCATGGGCAGATGCCTTAGTCCAGCAGACCCAAGCCAATTTGACGCATCCGCAAGCGATGTATGAAGCGTATCGCCAAAAAGCGGAGCCTCCGTATTTTAGCGAAGCCTTGTTGCGTGATTATTGGTGTGAGCAATTGGATTATAATTTCACGGCATCGCATCAGGCGGCGTTGGGGAAGATGGATCGTTGTTTGAATCCGCCGAACTAATACCATCAAGCCCCTCCCTCCCTTAAGCCGCCTTTAGAGGTGTCGGAGACCTTTGGCGGAGCAAAGGTCTCTGACAAACGAGCAACCTTAAACAGAACTAGAAATCCCAAAAAACGATACACATAAATAAGCCCTTGTACTTTGACCATGTTTTGCGTAAAATATTAAAAGTTCACGGATAAACTCGTGAGTCTTCTTTAATCTAAAAAGGATTCCTTATTATGAAAGCTGGTATTCACCCCGATTATCAACAAGTTGAAGTGGTTTGCGTTTGTGGCAATAGCTTCTTGGTTGGTTCAACATCCAAAGTCATTCGTGTGGAAATTTGTTCCGCCTGTCACCCTGTCTATAGCGGAGACGGTTCTCGCATCGTCGACACCGAAGGTCGTGTTGAACGCTTCAAACGTCGTTACACCAAAGCCAACGGTTAAACAACGTATTACTTGGCAAAGGGAATGGCGTCATGCTATTCCCTTCCTGTATTTTTTACGAATGAAAGTGCTTCTTTATGGATATTAAATTTGTTCGTCAGCTGGAAACCATTGAATCCACTTACGCACAATTGGGCGATGAGTTGATGGATCCTGCGGTTTTGACTTCGCCGTCAAAAATGAAAGACTTGGGCAAAAAGCGTGCCAGTCTTCAAGAAACCATTGATTCTTTTGAAGCATGGAAGGCACTTACGGCAAGCATTAGCGATTGCCAAGTTTGCTTGAAAGAAGAAAAAGATCAGGAAATGCGAGATTTTCTAAGCGAAGAACTCGCTGAAAACAAAGCCAAGTTGGAACTCTTAGAAGCCGCTATTGAAGTCTTGTTATTGCCTAAAGATCCCAATGACACGAAAGATATTGTGCTTGAAATTCGTGGTAGTGCAGGGGGCGATGAAGCCAACATTTTCGCAGGCGACTTAATGCGGATGTATCTGCGGTTTGCAGCGAGCAAAGGCTGGAAGACCGAAATCGTCACCATTAACGAATCGGACCAAGGTGGCGTTTCCGAAGTCATTATGAACGTGAGCGGAGACAACGTATACGGACAGTTGAAATACGAATCAGGCGTGCATCGGGTGCAACGCGTGCCAACGACTGAATCGCAAGGGCGTGTGCATACATCGACGGCAACGGTTGCGGTTATGCCCGAAGTTGATGATGTTTCGATTACCATTAACCCTGCGGATATTGAAATCCAAACCATTCGTTCTGGTGGGGCAGGTGGTCAAAACGTCAACAAGGTGGAAACAGCGGTTCGCTTGTTTCACAAGCCTTCAGGCATTCAAATTCACTGTACGGCAGAACGTAGCCAGCATCAAAACCGAGAAGTGGCGATGCAACTGTTAAAGTCTAAATTGTACGATTTAGAGCTTCAAAAGCAGAATAAAGAACTGAGTGATTTGCGTCGTTCGCAAGTGGGTTCAGGCGATCGTTCGGAACGCATTCGCACCTACAATTTCCCGCAAGACAGGCTCACCGAACATCGCATTGGGCAGAACTTTCCGTTGACGCCAGCGATTGGTGAAGGTGAGCTAGAAGACGTGATTTCATCGCTGATGATTGCGGATCAAAAAGCCAAAATGGAAAAGCTCTCTCAATTTGGTGACGCTTAAAATAGTGGATTTTAGACACTAGGAAAAGACTTCAAAATAAGCCATACTGAAAAAGAGTGGCTCCTTGAAAACCTATGCTATCGTCATCCTGAACGTATGTGAAGGATCTCCCAAAATAGTGGGACATGACGTTTTCTCAAGATGATGTGTGTCGAAAATCAGGGTTTTGTGTGTCAGAAATGCCTATTCTGTGTGTCAAAAAAGAGGGTTTCATGTGTCAAAAAGGAGTATTTCGTGTGCTAAAAAAGAGGGTTTCATGTGTCAAAAAAGGGAATTTCGTGTGTCGGAAATACCCCTCTTTTACACCTCAAAGAGGTCATATTTTCTTAAACGATTAACCGTTCCAATCTTCCGATGCAATAATCGTGCCGAGCGTTTGCCCTTGCAATAAACCTGAAATCGCATTTTCGGCATTGAAATCAAAGCAAATAATGGGCAATTTGGTTTCTTTACACAAGGAAATGGCGGTTTGATCCATGACTTTAAGATTGCGACGCAAGACTTCGTCATAGGTCAGGCGGTCGAATTTTACCGCATCAGCGTTGGTTTTGGGGTCTTTATCGTACACGCCATCGACGCCGTTTTTCGCCATCAAAATGACTTCAGCGTTGATTTCAGCCGCTCTAAGAGCAGAAGTGGTGTCGGTTGAAAAGAAGGGATTGCCTGTGCCGCCTCCAAAAACCACGACACGCCCTTTTTCCAAGTGACGAATCGCACGCTTGCGGATATAAGGTTCCGCCACACGATCCATGCCAATCGCTGTCATCATGCGGTTTTCGACTTTTTTGTTCTGCAAAACGCCTTGTAAGACAAGGGCATTCATAATGGTGGCGGTCATCCCGACGTAATCGGCAGCGGCTCTGTCCATGCCGAGCTTGGTGCTGTTTTGCACGCCTCTGAAGATGTTGCCTCCACCGACGACGATGGCGATGTCTACGCCGAGTTCGTGGGCTTGTTTGACTTCTTCACAGATTTTGGCGACGACTTCAGGCTTAATACCAAAGCCTTGGTCGCCCATCAGGGCTTCTCCGCTAATTTTAAGTAAAATTCGTTTAAATCGTGGGGTTGTGGTCATGGTTTTTCATCCTTATAAGTAAGCAAAACTAATTTTTATAAGGATAACATAAACACAAAAATTCAAAACGACGACTTGGCGTAAGTCGAAAATCTCTAAAATATGTAACAAAACGTTGCAATTTCAACAGAATAGCAAGCTAAATGGTTTTATTCTTTATAGGATTGTACAATCATTATAAAAGGGATTTGATGACTCATGACTTCTGGAACTTTTTTCGATTCTGAACCCACATTACAGTTTACCGCAATGCCAAACTTGCCGACGCTTAAGCCTAGCGTCCTTCATGGTGTTCAGACACAGACCACACGCAAAAATCAAATGAGCCGTGCATGGTTACTCTTATGGATGCTTCCGTTGATTCATTTTGGCTTGGGGAGCTTACTTTCCTTAAACGTCGCTATGGCGGACTCGATTGTTCCCACCATGGCAGACAAAGAAGCCCACAGCAACGTGCGTTTGATCCGCATGGTGATGGACGCTGATGTGCGGGAATCTTCTAAAAAAGAAGTCGCCCCTGAACAAGAACAATGGATGGCAGACACCAGCCAAAGTGCGGACGATTACGATGAAGTCGATGTCGCCCAATACTTACCGCTTCTACAAAGTCCAGATGCCAATGACAAAATTATGACCCATGAAATGAAGCGTTTAGAAGCGGGTCAAAAAAAAAGAACCCCTTTGCCTTAAGTAAGGCAAAGCAAAAAACGACACCCTCGATTTGGGCAAATTCATCGCAAGAAGCCAAGCCCACAAAAACGCCTTGGCTTAATGCCCACAACCCTTTCGCCCTTAAAAAGCCCTTAACACGGATGCAAATGACCTCTGGCTACGGTATGCGGTGGGGGCGGATGCACGAGGGCATCGATTTAGCGGCGTCCCAAGGCACACCGATTCGTGCGGCGAAGTCGGGTACGGTAGTACTGGCTGAAGAAACTGGAAACTATGGCTTGCTTGTGAAGGTAAATCATGGTGACGGACTTGAAACCCAGTACGCCCATTGCTCAAAAGCCTTGGTGGAAGCAGGGCAACGTGTCGAAGAAGGCGAAACCATTGCCTTAGTAGGCAGTACAGGGCGTAGCACAGGGTCTCACTTGCATTTTGAAGTGATTTCTGAAGGACAAAACCAAAACCCTGAACACTATTTGTAAACTTTTGTAACGTTTTGTTTCTATAGACTTGCAATTGCTTAAATCCGATATAAGATAATCCTTACAAATGAGTTCTTCATTTTCCCACAGCCATTTCAATCCGACTCTGGTGTCGATTCACCCCAGCCGGTTTTCTCGAAATAGTTGCGAGGTTCCTAGTGCCTTAAGGCATTACGATTCGTAGCGAAACAGGAAACCCTTATAATGTTTACACCATTGTCTTCTAACGCCGTTAGTGCGTACTCTCGTCCTCAAATTTGGTTCCCCCAACAACGTGTGGGAAGTCAACAAAAAGTGACGCAAATTCAAAAGCCCACGGCTCGTAATCTTCAGCCTCAAGCTTCTAATGCCGTCAGAGTGTCCCCTGCTGGTGATAGCTTTCAGTCTAGTCGTCCTGTTTCGGGTACGACCAAAAAAAGTAACGTTACCGAACAATCGGCTTCAGACATTCCTACCGAAGCGTTTACACGCTTAGGTGCTTCCATGGGTAGTATTTTTGGTATTCAAGTTTAGATTTTAAAATACAAAACACAAAACACGAATTAAGAGTAGAATAGCGAGTCTTCCTTTTGATGAAAAAGGGGGACTCGTTGTTTTTTATTTATCGTTTTTGCGAAAGCCTGTGGTGAGTAGATCCTGCATGTCTCGAAGACGAGCGATATGTGCCAAATCTTGACGCACCTGCCTAAAATGACGCTGGTACGCCAATTGCTCTTCTTCCACATCGTTGGCATAGGCACGATACTCAATATCCATACGCCCTTGTTGCTTGAGGATGTACGCCAACTCATCTAAATGAGCCATCAGCGATTCCAAAGCTCGAAAACTTTCAAAGGCTTTAAACGCTTGAGGTGTAGCGTCAAAGTGCTTGTGATACAGTAAGTCTAAGTTCGCAATACGAGCCGACAAATACTGTACGCTTATGCTGTCTTTCCCTTCATCCGCTTGAGTAAAAAGGGTGTTGAAGCTTTCTAAAGATGCCCACAAAGGTTTCCAATGCGTCCAGTATTGTTGATATTGTTTTTGTGAAACGCTTTGAACGCCTTTAAAGTCTGGAGGATGCCCTTCCAGCGGAAAGGGTGGATTCAACTTCGATTGAATCCCCATATGAAAAGCATAAGGCACCAAGGCTTCTTGAGCAGGTGGCACTTTCATGGGCAAGGCAGGCTCGGCACCTTGGGCGAGGGGGGTGAGCGTCGCTAATGCGAGTGTGAAAATGAGTAAAACGCTAAAATTTCGCATCCGTGAAGCCTCCTGTGCTTATACCATTTAAACGATTGAATAACGTATAGGTGGATTCTAGGAGCCTAGACTCGCAGATGGGCGAGGTGTACATAAACGTACATAAGCACATCGAGAATCGTAGCGACAACGAAGACGCCAGACGCTATTTAATCGTTTAATTGGTATTAGAAGCATCGACGAATTGGGTGGGCATCTTGAAGGGTCTACGTAATTTGTGATAGAAGGCGTTGTGAAAGTGGATTTTGTCATTGCGAGCGTAGCGTGGCAATCTGTAAGAACTCCGCAAGTATAGTGTTTTATAGAAGGCTCTGCGAAAGTCTAAAAGGCATCTTACTCCCTCCCCTTTAAGGGGAGGAAAACAACCTTCTGATTCACAAAGTGAATCTTCCCCTTTAGGAAGGAGAGGTTAGGAGAGGAAACCAACGGTTTTCTTTCCTAAGAGAAAAAGTTCTTAACTTTTTCGACCATGGTGGGGTGGGGAGTAGATGTAAACACTGGGTTTTAGA
>JBILSS010000169.1:0-3853 GCA_044371965.1 Vampirovibrionales bacterium | reverse complement strand
AAAGCAAGCCTGCTTAAAAAGGTTTAGACGGGTGTCGATAAACTTTTCATGAAATCTTCATTTGGGATGCCCGCCAACTGCTGGATCAAACGCCAGTTGTCCAAACGATCTTCCATCGCATTTAAAATGCTTTGCGAATTAGGATTGCCGTCTTTATCAAAGTGCTTGCGGAAGCGACCTTCGGTTCTTGCCCAACTCAAGAAGTTGTATTCTTGATCGTTGCCGTCGGCATCTTTTTCAATGACCCAGTCACGATTAGGCGCAGGGTTGCCTTCTAAGCTAATACGTTGAGCCAAAGTTGCCCCCGCTTCAGGATCATAAATCATCAAGGGGAAGGCACGACTTTTCATCGCATTACGGGCTTGCGTTGCCGCCATGTCATCCGCCACACCATGTTCAGGTTGACACGTGGTGTAAACACTAATTACAGCAGGTCCGTTATACGCTAAAGCACGTTCAACGACTTTATAGAAGTGCGTCGTCAACGGCCCAATGGTTTGAGCCACATAGGTGTTGGGGTGCATCAAAGCGATTTGAGCAATTTCTTTACGCTTTTCAGATTTACCACCCTTGCTAGAACCATGGGCGCCCATTTTGGATTCTTGAGCCGTGTAAGACGCTGTGGATTGTTGACCGCCCGTGTTGGAATAGACCTGTGTATCCAAAATCAAGACTTTCACGTTCATACCCGAAGCCAACAAACGGCTCAAAGCATTCAAGCCGATGTCCAACATCGCACCGTCGCCACCGACGTTCCAGATCACCCAGTCTTCTTGACCTTGTTGATCCCAAAACGCACGGATGCCCATCGCATCGGCTGGACCGTTTTCAAACAAAGAGTTCGTCCAAGGGGCGGCAAAGGGATTGTAAGGATAGGTGGATCCATACACGGTGTTACAACCTGTCGAAGCGACAATACCGTAGCGATCGCCCACTTTTTCGTGAGTCATCGCAAAGACTTGACGTAGAACAGATGCTTCACCACAGCCCATGCAAGAACCTGCTCCACCCGCATACTGGCGAATCGCGGCAGGTTTCAACATAATGTCACGTTTGTCTTTAGCGTTGATGTGTGTTAAAGGCGACGCAGGCAATGAACGGTAAAAACCAAAGTCACTTAAGTATTGAGGCAAGTTGTCAGGCGTTTTCTTGACCATTTTCAACGCATCGTGATCGCCACAAACGGCTACACATTCGCCACAACCTTTACACTTGGTAGGGTCGATAAAGATACCGAACATACCACCTGCTGGGTTGTTTTCAGGATCTTTTTCATGCTTCTTTTGAAACGCCGTGTGATACTTACGGGTTTCGCTGAACTGCTGACGCACGTGAGCCTTGTACTCTTCATCTTGAATACCAGCCAAGGCTTCTTCAAGGGTGTCAGGCATGACGACCTTGCCTAAAATAGCGGTGTCAGGGCAGTTGGTAACGCAATCCATACAACCAACACAGTTTTCACTGTTGAGCTGAGGGAGTTCAGGAGCGATATAACTAAAGTCACGACTAGCCCCTGTCGATGCTGGCAAAATGGATTTTGCCACAAACTCATCGGCAGCGAGGGAGGAGCCTCCGCCGTTGTTGTAAGCGTCTAGGACTTCATTGGCTCGTACGCCGTCGTACCAAGCGGGGAATTTTTGAGTGTTTGACTCATTTGTTGCGGTCATCATTTGGGAAGAACCTCATTTAATTTAACGTAATAAAGCTTATTTAGAAGTATAAAGGTGTGGGGAAGACGAGCTTCCCCTTTGAACAACTAGATAAAGAAGGCGTTCGTGTCTTTACCTTTGGCATCCCATTCGGCCTGACCACGTTCAAGGTCTTCAGGCGTCATGGTATCCATAATCTCACGACTGACTTCAAAGACCTGCTTGTAGCCACGAATAACGGCATTCAAGTTGTCTTCAACGACACGATCGCCTTTGCGGCCGAAGTACTTTTTAATCGGCTTACGAACCGCATCGAAGAGTTCATCGTCGGACAAACCTGCTTCGTCTTTAAATGGCGTCAACTTCAAGAAGACCCCAAGCAACACGATGCCTTGGAAACGTTGAATCAAGGATTCATCGTGCGTACAGGCTTCACGAGCGATACGGATTGTATCCACCCCAAAGAGCTTGATATTTTCTTTGCGGATGACATATTTCGCCCAAATCGGGAGGCTTTCCCACAAGGCTTTAGGATCTTCAACAGGCGTGTGCTGGAAGAGCATTCCGCCTTCTTGCAAACCAACAAGCGGGTTACCCATCGCCCACGTGGTGGGATCCATCAAAGGAACAAACTCGACTTGTTGTAATTCGCTGTGCGTACCAATTTTGCCAATTTTCGTACAAGTTAAGTACGTATTGGTCGGCAAGCCCTTCTTTTCAGATCCGTACTTCGGCGACGCTTGAACACGCAAACCAAAGACATCACCCAAAATCGTGGCGATAATTTTGTTTGTGGTAACTGAACCGTAGCCTCCGACGGAGTGACCACGAATACTAAAGGCTCCTGGTGGACGAACATCAGGCTCTTTTTCGACAAACAAAGCCGTTGGGTGATCGATTCCCAAACTAAAGAAGCGACGACCTTCATCAATCATGTTCTGCACAACCGCCACCATGTGACCAGGGGTTACATCACGACTGCCCAAACCTGCCACACCACGATAAACCGTAGGAATGCGAGTAATGGTTGGATAGCCTTCTTCGCCGATCATCGCATTGGCAAACGCCGCTTTGATTTCAGCCGCAAGGGGATTGTCTCCACCTAAAGGAATATCCAAACGCTCAATAACGGCAAAGGCTTTGACGTTTTTAAGTGCTTCCACAATTTCCGCCCCAGGGAAGGGTCGGTAGCTTGTAATCGCCACAGAACCTGCCTTCATACCCAAAGAACGCATGTAATCGACGGTACATTGAGCCGTTTCCGCAGAAGAACCGAGTGCCACAATGGCGTATTCGGCATCTTCCATTTGATGCGTTTGAATAAAGTCATATTGGCGACCTGTTAACGCCGCATAATCGTCAAAGGCTTGACGCAAGGCAGGTTTGACCAAGTCATAATAGTAGCGTTGAGCGATTTTACCGCTCATGTAAGCGTCTTGGTTTTGAACCACACCGCTCATCAAGGGCGTGTCAGGGTGGAACAAGGTGCGGACTTTCTCACGAGGATCACCCAAGTATTCTTTCACCAATTCAGGTTCAGGGAACAACACATTTTCAATCGTGTGCGTCGTCAAGAAACCGTCTTGAATGTTCATGAAAGGCGTTTGCGAGGCTTCCGCTGCTTTACGAGAAATTAAAGAAAGATCACCCGCTTCTTGAGCATTCTGAGCAAACAACATGCCCCAGCCGACATCCGCCACACCAAAGACATCATCATGCCCTGCATGCACGTTCAAGGAATGAGACGTTAATGCTCTCGCACCAATTTCAAAAACCATTGGCAAGCGTTTGCCTGAGATGGTGTAAAGCACTTCTTTCATCAAGATCAAGCCTTGACCCGAGGTGAAGTTCACGACTCGACCGCCAGCCACACCAAAGCCTTCACAAGCTGATGCCGCCGAATGTTCAGATTCTGCTTGAACCCAAGCAAGAGGCGTCCCCCAAACGTTTTTCATGCCGTTAGCATGATTGAGCTGATATGCCACACCCATGGCGGTAGATGGCGTAATCGGGTAGGCACAACCACCATCGCAACCAAGGCTACTGGTGTGAACCACCATGCCTGCTCCGTCTGCGGTGCCGGGGATACCTGGATATTTCACAGGATGTTCTGGGACAAGACCCAAGGGCTGATCATTTCGAGCAACGTGCTGAACTGCCATGCGTTCAAACCTCCAAGACTATTGGTAATAAGGAATAAATAT
>JBILSS010000168.1:0-3874 GCA_044371965.1 Vampirovibrionales bacterium | reverse complement strand
ATACGCTTCCTAACCAAAATGCGTAAGCCTTGTTTTGTTTGAAGAATGGGGGGTTTTTCTGTTCCTTTTAACGCTGGTGCTTGGGGGTCTTTGTGCCGCCAAAGACTCCCCAAACCCCCAAAGGCGGTTCAAGGGGGGACGGGGAAGGACGTATTGCGTTTCTCCTCCCCTTCGTCCCCCCTTGAAAATCCCCCCTGAAACCCCACCTCGTCGCATCATTCTCATTGCACGACGTCCGCAAAATGTCTCGGAAGCCTCGCATTTAGTGCGTTGACGTCTGCTTTAAGACATTTCCGCATTTTGGTTAGGAAGCATAAATATCTAAGTAATAATGATTAGGATCTTGTGGGTGTAGGGAACTTTTGTTGGTACTCGAACTCGCCGTATTAGGCGTTTTGGCAATAGGTATAGTAGGAGGTGGAGTTTGAGGTTGTTTTGGTGCAAGATCGTACTCATCATACACCGCCTTTGTCTCCTCCAAAATTCTTGTTTGAAGTGGTGTAGCCGTTCGATCTATTTGTTTTTTTAAAAGTGTAAAACTTACTTTATTTGCTCGTTCACTTTCATTCATTACCTCCTGTAAATATGACGGTGAAAAGCCTGCAAGGGATGGAAGCTCTGTATTCGGAACGACTGGCGTCCCTAAAGGCACTACATCTTGATGAACTAAAGACAATGACGCTCGATACTCAAGATGTTGTTGTTGCTTCAAAGGAGGAAGTGTAGATGAGCGTCTATCTAAAAGCTCATTTAGTCGTGTTTTCGCTTCTTCGAGCGTTGGAATTTTTACCCACAAATCCTCAAGTTCTTTTTGAGTCGCCCCTTCCGCAATTAAACTTTTCCAATGGTAGGTTAGTGCTGGTGTAACATCTTTACCGTGTTCAAAGGCAACGTCTAGTAGAATTTTTGCTGCATTTTTAGGCAAAGTCCCCTGACGCTGTTGTTTAACGGATTGCCCTTGAAGAGCCTGCTGGGGAAGCGGGGTAAAACGGTTCATAGCACCTAGATTCATAGAAAGATGTCCTTTATATCTACATTATATCTACATTGACAAAACACGGCTGGCTTCGTGTAAAACTTACAAGAAGCTTGATAAAAAATTAGTATATCCTTTTTAAAGCAAACTGTCAAATTGTAACAATTTGGTTACAATTTAGACATCCACGCCGTTTTTACACTAGGATGTCCCTATAAACTTATACCGTGGGGTGCTGGAACCAAAAGTCTGGCTGAGATGTTGAAGCAAATGGCAACAACAAACCCTTTTAAACGTATTTATAGTTTTCTGTAGAGTAGGCTAGACGAGGAGCCTAGATTATTTTGTAAGGGCGTGTAGACAGACCTACATAACTGAACAAAATAATCGTAGCGACAAAGTATAGACACTGTACAGGAAACTATAAATACGTTTATGAAACCTGATCTGGATAATGCCAGCGGAGGGAAACATTTATGCAACGTCTTTCAACACCTCTTTTTTCTCGTGATGCCTTTCTCTCAAGCCCTTCACCCCCTGCGGTGAAACAGGATGCCATGAAACCTGTCTTGTCTTCTTCACATCCTTTAGCACAGATGCCTAAGCCTCAAGCCCTGCAACGACAAGGGCTTCGCTATGATGCATGGATCCCCAAAAACCTTTCAGGCAATGCGAAATCACTGCTGGTGAATACCTTGGAATGGGCGGAAGTCAATGAAGTCCCCGTGACCCAAGCGAAGGTCAAGGAACTGTCTACCGCCTTTGAATCGGCGTTGACCGCAGGCAAAAAGCAAGTGATGAACGACATTCACACGCATTTAGGGGTGGATGATTCCCACCAGCAATACAACAGTCTGAAAGGCAATCTTGCCAATAAAATCAAGGGCAGTGGGAAAATTAGTAACGTTGTGAAATGGCTCTTAACTTTGGAATATGTGCCGTCTTCGCTAATGATGCTCTTCGTCACCAACGGCATTTACAATGAAATGCAGAACCGAAAAAAAATCACGGCGGACGAAAAAAAAGTGCTGATGCGTCAAGAAATCGCTCGGCAAGGGGTGGGGGCAGGCTTGCATGTGGGTCGAACGCTGGTGGGTTTTGAAAGCGTGGTGTGGGTCATGAATCTGATGAAGCGTCACCCGAATGTGCGTCAAACAGGCGAACGCTTGATGAAGCAGACGTCTCCTTTACAGAAAAAAATTGGGGAGGGGCTGGTTTGCTCGGCTCATCAGATGCAAAAGACGTGGAACACCCTCTATGGCGATGCAAATCAGACGGTGGCATCGATTGCGTCGTTGATGCTGATTAACGTGCTGACCTATGGCATTACACGACCGCTGATGGTGAATGCCGCCTTTTACGGCTTGCATACGACGGAAGAAGAGGCTCAAGCCGAAGCAAAAAAGGCTGAAAAAACGAAAACCTCCTAGACCTTTTGGGTCGTTGAGGTTATGCTAGAAGGGTTATGTAAAAGTCCTGTCCCCTCTCCTAATTTTAGGAGAGGGGACAAGATAAAAAGACTTTATCCTAAAGCCTTCTAAAAAAGGAAAGCCCATGCCCCACGATACGACAGATCCACACGCCATTGAAAACGCCCTCAAGAAGGCGGATTCAATCATCGTTAAGCTCGGCAGCCAAGTCATCGTCGATGACGAAGGGCGGTTGGCGATCGATCGCATCGCTAGTTATGTGAGCCAAATTGCGGATCTCCACCTCAAGGGCAAACGCTTGGCGATTGTCTCTTCAGGAGCCGTCGCCTTGGGGCGTCAACGCCTGAACATCAAAGCAGAAATTACCTTGACGCCTGAGCAAAAGCAAAGCTGTGCCGCTATTGGGCAATCCTTGATGATGACGATGTATCACCAGTTTTTCAGACACTACACTATAGAAGTCGCTCAAGTTTTGGTGAACCCCAGCGATTTTTCGGATCGCCAACGATATAACCGCCTAAAAACCCTCTTACATAGCCTCTTGGATCTTGGCATTATGCCGATTGTCAACGAAAACGACGCCATTCCTGATTTACAGTGCTTTGACGAGCAGTGGGCAAGCAGTCGCCTTTCCCCCTTTAGTGACAATGACAAGCTCGCCGCCTTAATTGCCGTGCAGGCGGAAGCCGATTTGCTGGTGATTTTGTCGAATGTGGATGGCTTGTATACGGCGAATCCCTTTGAAAATGCGTCTGCCGAGCGTTTGACGTATATCAGCGATTTAAGCCTTTTAGAAGGCATTGATACGTCTGGCAAAACGAGCTTGGGTCGTGGGGGTATGGCATCGAAATTGCAGGCGGCGGAAGTGGCTAATTTCGGCGGATGCCATGTGGTGATTGCCAGTGGGCTAAAACATCAATCCATTCAACGGCTCTTGGATTTCAAGGGCGACAATGGCGATTTCCCCGCAACGTTTATCGCTTCTAAACCCACGCAAGACAATCGATACAAGCAGTGGATCGGGCTAGCTTCAGGCTATAACGGCGTGATTGTCATCAATGAAGGGGCGGCGAATGCCTTGCTCAAAAAGGGAGCCTCCTTATTGGCGGTGGGGATCGTGGAGGTACTTGGGCAGTTTTACGCTGGGGATGTTGTGGCGGTTCATGTGGAAGGGGCGTTAGACGAGGTGGCTCGTGGGATTGTACAGTATTCGGCGACTGAACTAGCGTTGATTAAGGGCTTGCAGTCGGATGAGATTAAAGAGGTATTGAAGCGTCCTGATGTGGAGGTTATCCACCGAGACAGGTTGGTGGTAGAAGTGATTTAATACCAATTAAACGATTGAGACTTTTAACTAAATAGCTGTTATAATATCCTTAAGTTTATTAAGGAGGATTTAAAAATGCAGTGTCCCAAATGTGGTAGTTCTGAAAAAGTCAAGGCTGGATTTATCGGCGAAAAACAACGC
>JBILSS010000047.1:0-13275 GCA_044371965.1 Vampirovibrionales bacterium | reverse complement strand
TTTCATAGCTATGCAAGCTATGCACACTGCCTTCGGCAGTGGCGGCGACGGATCGTTGCTCAAAACGCAAGAGTCCATTCCGCAGACGCTGATGCAAGTCTTCCACACTCTGCACGCCCAAGTCCTGCAAACCATGTTTAATGCCTTGCACGATGTACGGCAAATAGTGACGAATCGAACCCTTGTCGACCACTGCCCCTGAAACGCCTTGCGATACCAAAATACGGCTGTTTTCGCCAAAGTAACGCACGCTCGAACCCTTGGTCATGGCTTCTTTCGACCCCATGCCCCGATACTTCTTCAAACGCACGCCGTCCTTATAAAAGTATTCCCCTGGTGCTTCCGCCGTTCCAGCGAGCATCGATCCCATCATCACCGCAGATGCCCCGAGTGAAAGGGCTTTGGTGACATGACCAATGCTTGAAACGCCTCCGTCGGCGATAATCGGCACACCAAATTGTTGGGCGTATTTCGCCACTTGAAAAACGGCCGTCGCTTGCGGACGTCCCACAGCCGTGACTTCTTGCGTCGTGCAAATCGAGCCCACACCCATGCCAACACGCAAGCCATCGACGCCTACTTCAATCAAATGAGCCGCCTGTTGTTGGGTGACGATGTTGCCCCCGATGACTTGTAAATCAGGGAAGGTCGACTTAATGCGACGCACCATGTCAAGCTGATACACGGAATCGCCTTGAGACGAATCAATCACGACTAAGTCCAAGCCTTCGGCGACCAACGCCGTCAAGCGTTCCCAGTCGCTGGCACGAGTCCCCACGGCGGCTCCGACAATCAAACGCCCCCGATCGTCTTTGGTGGCGAGGGGGAAGTTCCGCATTTTGCGTAAATCGGTACGACTCATCAAGGCGACGAGTTCACCTTGAGCGTTCACAATCGGGAGCTTCCCTTTTTTAGACGCTTCTAAGGTCGCATAGGCTTCTTCTAGGGGAATACCTTCTTCGGCGGTGATTAAATCCGTGGTCATGACATCCGCAAGGGCTTGGCTACGATCGCCGACAAAGTCGACATCACGATTAGTGACAATACCGAGGAGCTTGCCTCCCATTTGCCCTGTTTCGGTGATGGGTACGCCTGTAAAGCCATATTCTTCACGAATACGGTCAATATCCGCCACCGTGTGTTGAGGCGTCAACACAATGGGATCGGTAATAAAGCCGTTTTTATAGCGTTTCACCAAGCGGACTTCGTGAGCCTGCTCTTCAATGGTATTATTATAGTGAATCACACCGATACCGCCGAGCAATGCCATGTGGATCGCCATTTGGGCTTCGGTGACGGTGTCCATCGGGGACGAAACAATGGGGGTGTGCAGGGCGATTTTTTTAGAAATGTGGGTGAGCAGTTGAACGTCTTGCACGGCGAAGTGAATATGCCCCGGTAAAAGAATGAGGTCGTTATAGGTTAAGCCTGACGATTGGGCAAAGAGTTCGGTGGCACTGTAGCCATCCGCCATTTGAAGGGCAGGATCCATAGGGACAGCAGGTGAAGAGGCAAGGGGATTCATCGCAAGGGTTTCCAGTCCATTAGGTTTAAGCATAATTGAGTTGTACAAGTTTATCAGAAACACAAGGGGTTGTCTATAAAGGGTTTTGTATATTGAGATTCTGGTAAATTAAAGTGGGGATGTCTGACTCGATGCACTAGCAGGCGTCCAAGCACTAAATGCGAGGCTTCCGAGACATTTTGCGGACGTCGTGCAAGGTGAATGATGCGACGAGGTGGGGTTTCAGGGGGGATTTTCAAGGGGGGACGAAGGGGAGGAGAAACGCAATACGTCCTACCCCGTCCCCCCTTGAACCGCCTTTGGGGGTTTGGGGAGTCTTTGGCGGCACAAAGACCCCCAAGCACCAGCGTTAAAAGGAGCTAGACATCCACAAAACGGCGGAAAATCCTTAAACCTTTCTAAAGGCACTACCCATTTCGCCTGTTTACGCTATAATTTGAAAGCTAATATATGAAACATCATATGTAGCGTGTGATATTTTATATTTAAACTATATGGAGGTTAAAACCCAATGAGTTCAACTGTTACGATTCAACCCCTTGCCGATCGTGTGGTTTTGGAAGTGATTGACGAAACGCAACAAACCGCTGGCGGTATTTTTATTCCTGATTCCGCTCGTGAAAAGCCTCAAAGTGCGAAAGTCATCGCGGTAGGGCCAGGACGCACCGAAAACGGCGTTTTAGTCGTGCCTACCGTTCAAGTGGGTCAAACCGTCTTGTTCACCAAATATGCAGGTACAGACGTGAAGCTCGGTAGCCAAGACTACAAAATCGTTTCTGAAAAAGACATCCTTGCGATTGTCTAACGCTTTTTAACCCTCTATTAAATACTGTAATTATAAGGAAATAATCTCATGGCAAAACAAATTGTATTTGATGAAAAAGCCCGTCGTTCTTTGCAAGAAGGCATTGATGCCGTCGCTGATGCGGTGAAAATCACCATTGGCCCTAAAGGACGCAACGTCGTTTTAGAAAAGAAATTCGGCGCCCCTCAAATCGTGAACGATGGTGTGACCATCGCTAAAGAAATTGAATTGGAAGATCCCGCTGCTAACGCTGGCGCTCAATTGGTTCGTGAAGTGGCTAGCCGCACCAACGATGTAGCAGGCGACGGCACCACAACGGCATCCGTCTTGGCACAAGCCATTGTGCGTGAAGGCTTGAAAAACGTGGCAGCAGGCGCAAATCCTGTAGCCCTTCGCAAAGGCATCGACAAAGGCGTTGAATGCTTGGTCGGTGAAATCCGCAGAACGGCTAAAGCTGTTGACAGCAAAGCGGCGATCCAGCAAGTGGCAAGCGTCTCTTCAGGCAACGACGACTTCGTGGGCGAGTTAATCGCCGAAGCCATGGACAAAGTCGGTCAAGAAGGCGTGATTACCATTGAAGAATCCAAATCTATGGGAACCAACTTGCGTGTGGTAGAAGGCATGCAGTTTGACAAGGGTTATGTGTCGCCTTACTTCGTCAACGACACCGAGCGTATGGAAGCCGTCTTGGAAGATGCCTTTGTCTTGTGCGTCAACAAGAAAATCAACCTCGTGTCCGATCTCGTGCCTATTTTGGAAAAAGTGGCTCGTGAAGGACGTGGCTTGCTCTTGATCGCCGAAGATGTCGAAGGCGAAGCTCTTGCCACCTTAGTCGTCAACACAATGCGTAAAATCATCCGTGTCGTAGCGGTAAAAGCACCTGGATTCGGCGACCGTCGCAAAGCCATGTTGGAAGATATTGCCGTGTTGACAGGCGGACAGCTGTTCACCGAAGAACTCGGTCAACGCTTGGATTCTGTCACCATTGAACAAATGGGCAAAGCCCGTCGTGTCACCGTCAACAAAGACAACACCACGATCGTTGCGGATGATTCCACGAAACAAGCCGTGGCGGATCGTTGCGAGTCGATCAAGCGTCAAATCGAAGCCAGCGACAGCGAGTACGACAAAGAAAAGTTGAACGAACGTTTGGCTAAATTGTCGGGCGGCGTCGCCGTGATTGAAGTCGGGGCTGCCACAGAAACCGAACTCAAAGAACGCAAATTGCGTTTGGAAGATGCCTTAAACGCCACCCGTGCGGCGATTGAAGAAGGTATCGTCCCTGGGGGAGGCACCATGTTGCTTAAAGCCAAAAAAGGCTTAGAAGCTTACGCTGAAACCCTTGTCGGCGACGAGCGTATCGGGGCTAGAATCTTGCTCCGTTCGATTGAAGAGCCTGCTCGTCAAATCGCTCAAAATGCGGGTAAAGACGGTAGCGTGATTGTCAGCAAAGTCTTAGACGCCGCTCAAGAAATCGGTTACGATGCCTTGAACGATCAATATGTAGACATGTTTGCCGCTGGGATTGTAGACCCTGCGAAAGTGACTCGTTCCGCTTTGCAAAACGCCGCTTCGATCAGTGGTTTATTGTTGACCACGGAAGCCTTGATTGTGGAAATCCCTGAAAAGGAAAAGGCATCGTCTGCCCCTGATATGGGTGGTATGTACTAAGTCTTTTTAGTCTTAATTCTCAAAACGCCTCTGTTGAAAAACAGGGGCGTTTTTGATTAAGACGAATGCTTGACGTGTTCTTCTAAAAAAATCTTCAAACGGGTATTATTCTTTCTTATTTTTGTCAAATGCCAGGGGATTTCGCAAAACGCCACCACATAAAGAAACGTAAACCACGCAATCCCTATTATAATTGCGGCAGGCTCTTCACTCATAAAAAGAGCAGGTGCCACCGCTGGGTAAAACAGGCAAAAAGGACTCATCAAGCCGTTCATCACGTCACTATTGGCGTAATAGCGATGCACCCCTAGCCAGCCCAAAAAGAACACCAGCAACATATAGGTCATGCGTTTTTTGCCGTAATTTTTGTACATCAAGCGAATGGTGAGCTGTTGGCGTTTGCTGAGGCTTTCATCCCGCAATAGTTCTCGTAAGTTTTGGCGGCTAGACGGCATGGGAACGCATCCTTTTAGAGGGTTTTTCTATACAATCCTTCGGCAATTATTAAACCTTTCCTAAAAAAGGGATACAAATCGTTACAAATGAGCAATTGCTTTTTGGTCTAGGGTTTTATATAATTAAGAAGCTTAATCTCAGAAAGGACTTTTACAAATGAGTCGTCTTGGTGTAAATAACATCACTGCAGATACATACATTCGTCCACGGGATACTTTAATAGCACCTCGTGGGTCGTCTCCGAGTACTTTGCAGATTCCTCAATTCAACCCAGCCGTGGCACAAGCCCCTGCTCCTGTGATGACATCTTACCTAGGTTCAGGTAATAGCAACAACTTTGATACGAGTACCTTCTCAAACGTTGCTCCTAAGCTATTAACACCTTCCTACAGTCCACAGCAACAGGCACTTAGTCGCCAAGCAGGAATGCCTGGTGGAAAACTTAATTTCACCTGCTAATTGCAAGCCTGATGATTCAATAATAGATTTACCAAAACCCTTCTGTTACAGAGGGGTTTTTAGTAGGTCACGGTGATCTGAAAACGACGAGACGACGGAGCGTCCTGCTTTTTCGCCACTTTTTTGTGGGGATCTTTGGCGACCAAGTGGCTCCATAACAAGGCGACATCTAAAAATAGATTCCAACGACGGGTATAGTCTACATCAAATTGAGCCACCGCACGAAGCGACGCCTTCGGGTAAAATTGCGTCAAGACTTGAGCCAAGCCAAAAACACCAGGTAAGACTTGAAAACGTTCCAAGTATTTAGTGGGCAAGTTCTGAACATCCGCTTCACGCATCAAGGCGGGTCCGACAAGGGAAAGCGTCCCGTTGTAAAGGCTTAAAAGCTTGGGCAAATGAGCCAATCCCAAGGCATGAGAAACTCGCACCAAAAAGGTGGAACCCGTGTGGATGTCGTCAAAAATAGCAAAACGAGGCACGCTAATACGTTGTTGAAACTGCCCCAAATAATCGCCATACACCAAAACAGGAGCATCTGCATCCTGCGACTTAGAGAGAAAAGCCACCCACGCAAAGAAAGGAGCCGTAAGCCCCAAGCTAACGATGGCAAAAATAATGTCTGAAACACGCTTGATTAAGGCATGTTCAGGGTGACGTTCTTGAGGGGTCAAGGCATCTAACGCCTCTTCCGCAAAACCAAGGCTCACCACTTGCGGACGCTCCACCGTAACAGGGGCTTCCACCGCAATGGCTTCAAACACAGGGGTTTCATCAGAAGCAGCCTCAAGATTTTCTAGGATGTCTGGCGTTTGCGAAGGCTCCGTTTCAATAACTGTATCGACTATATCGTGTGAATTAAGTTGTGCCAGTTCTTCATCTAAAGATGAAGGAGCGGACGCAATAATGGGAGCTGTGATGCCAAGCGGTGAACTAATACCGACGGCTTTCTGCCCGACAATACTTTGAGCGATCGATTTTTTACCAATCGACTTTTTCACCACAGAAACAGGAGCTTCCGTATACAATAAATCCGCTTTCCCTAAAGACGTATGGGCTTCAAAAGGGGTTAATAAGTCGTCTAGTGTTGCGATATTCGTCATGGCAGGGAATTTTTCCTTCAATCTCTATGAATCGATACCATCTGAAACGAGTGAATGGTACGAGCAATTTTCTGTATTATGAGGGTTGAGATTCTTGAATCGCCTCCACTATTTGAGGGAAGCGAGCCACGTTTTAAGGAAAGTCCCATAAGTGGATGAAAAATAGCCGAAACCTCTGTGTAGACAACCGTTTCATGATTTAATTGATAGACCTCCAAAACATCCCCCAATCCCATAAAGGAAATCCCCATGAGCGAGTATGTATTTAAATTGAAAAAAGGTGATTTAGAACTTGAACTCCAAAGCGATGACCCTCAATTTATTGAAGCCCAGCTTGAAAACTGGCGTGAAGCCTTGCTGAATACCTCTCAACAAACGCCACAAAATGCCCCTGCTTTTCGCTAAAAACCATTTCTTGACTTTGCTTCATATAAAAAGGAACGCTCCCCTTGAAAGATGCTACCAAACCGCCTGCGAAGAAGAAGGCGTCCTCCAAAACCACGCTTAAAAACACGGCTCAACCCCGTAAAATCACGCCGCAGTCCAAAACGGTGGATGCCTCTGTGCAAAAGCTTCAAGCCCCAGCCAGCTTGAGTTCCCCTGTGGATACCACCCCTTTTCCCTACCATTTAAAGTGGCATGAAGCAGGCATCGATTTTGAGCTTCATTCTTCGGATGCTCGCTTTATGAGCCAGCAAGCGTGGAAGGTTCAACAAGCCTTGGCAGGCTTACTTCCGTTGAAGCAAAGTAGCTATACGCCTGCTATAAAAGCATCTAGCGAGCCTCTGCCTCAAGCCGTTCCCGTCGCTCAGCCAGTTCCAGCTCCCCAGCCTACGCAAGAAGCTCCTCCCCCTCCAGCCACGTTTCAAAGACAAGTGCCACAAAGCCCCATAAATACCCCAAATACAACAGTATCGGGGGACTTGGACTTGGATCAATTTAAAGCTTGGGTGGAAGCATCGACCATTAAGCATAACGCTCAAGATGAGGTGGCTCAACAGCTTTTCCCCAATTTAAGAGCCTATTCTCCTGCTTCAAATCAGATGTCTCCCACGCCGAAACACGCCGTGTCACCTGTGCAAGAAGCCCCCCTGCCTTCAGCGGTGGAAACGCTTATTCAACAGACGCAACAAGCCTTTCAAGCCCCTCCCCCTATGGCTAGTGTCAACACGGTTCAACAGCAACCTGAAGAGCCTCTGGTTTTCTCGACCCTGCTCAACGATTTTCAAGCCTCACCAGCATCAAAAAATGAGGCATCGACCCCTGATTTTAAAGGCTATTTGAGCCAAGCTCGTTTCAACGACATCACCGAAGTGCTATTGTTGGCAGGGGAATACCTTAGAACACACCAGCACCAATCGACGTTTGGTTCGTCTCAACTCAAGCATTTGGTGGCATCGGCGGATGCAGGGCATCTCAACCATGCGGTGCTAGAGCGTGCTTTGGCTCAACGATACATTGAAGTCGTGCCTGATTTGACGGGTAACGCCACGAGCATGGAATATCGTTTGACGCAAGTCGGCAAGACCTATGTCCAGCAATTAAAAGGCTAATTTCCGACACACGAAATTCGATTTTTGACACACGAAACCCTTTGTTTCGACACACAGAACCCTTGATTCTGTCACACAAAACCCCTTTTCTTGACACATAAAACCCTTTGTTTGGACACATAGAACCTCCGTTTTTGACACACAACTGGAAGGGAAACGTCATGTTGAGTGTAACGAAACATCTCCTCCCCTGTTTGGAGAGATCCTTCACGTGCGTTCAGGTTGGTTTTCTTCGGTTTTCAAGGAGCCACTCTTTTTCAGTATGACAAAATGAGTCGCCTTTGAATAGTGCCGAAAACCCACTATTTTTCCTATATAGTGTTCGCTATAAAATCTTATACCATTTAAACGATTGAATAGCGTATAGGTGGATTCTAGGAGCCTAGACTCGCAGATGGGTGAGGTGTACAGAGACGTACATAAGCACATCGAGAATCGTCGCGACAACGAAGACGCCAGACGCTATTTAATCGTTTAATTGGTATTAAGCGTCCAAGCAAGCGGTGATGGCATCTCGAATATTACGGACGAAATAAAGCTCCACCCCTAAAGGCAATTCCTTCTTCAAGGCATCCACATCGACGGCTTGCGTGCGACCTTGGGGCAACGGCAAAACAATCCGTGTAAAGCCGATTTTGACCGCTTCCATGAGCCGTTCTCTCCACCGACGCACACTGCGGATTTCCCCTGTCAAGCCAATTTCACCCATCAAAACCGTGCCTGATTTGACGCTCACATCTCGTAAGCTGGTGACCAACGCCAACGCCATGCCCAAATCCACGGCAGGCTCGTCGATTTTCATGCCCCCCACGACGTTAATATACAAGTCCAAATCGGCAAAACTCAAGCCCACTCGACGCTCCAAGACCGCAATCACCTGATGCAAACGGTTCGTTTCAACCCCGTTCACCACTCGACGGGGCGACGCATACACGCTCTGCCCTGCCAAGGCTTGCAATTCAATCAATAAGGGACGGCTCCCTTCCAAGCTACAGACGGTTACGCACCCAGGGACAGGGTGCAAGGCAGCATCCGACAAAAAGACTTCTGACGGATTCAAAACGTCTTTCAAGCCACTTTCCTGCATTTCAAACACGCCCATTTCTTGCGTGGAACCAAAACGGTTTTTCACCGAACGCAGAAGCCGTAAATCCTTATAACGCTCGCCTTCAAAGTACAAGACGGCATCCACCATGTGTTCCAGCAGTTTCGGACCCGAAAGCTGACCGTCTTTGGTGACGTGACCAATTAAAAACGTGGTGATGTTTAAGCCCTTCGCCACTTGCATGAGGGCGTTTGCACAGGCCTTGACTTGGTTGTTGGCACCTGGAGTGCCAGAAACATTGGCATCCATCAGCGATTGAATGGAATCGACAATCAACACATCGGGCTTTTCAAGCATGATGGCTTGCAAGATGTTTTGAAGCTTCACTTCCGCCAAAAGCAGAATCTGGCTCGCCCCTTCGAGTTGTAAACGCTCCGCTCGATGCTTAATCTGCACGCCCGACTCTTCACCTGTGACGTAGATAACTTTCTTACCTGTTAGAGCCAAGTTCGCAGCCGCTTGAATCATCAGCGTGGATTTGCCAATCCCAGGATCTCCACCAACCAAGATGTACGCACCTTGTAGCAAGCCCCCGCCGAGGACACGGTCGAGTTCAGGCATCAGCGTTGAAAAACGAGGGGCGGTGGTCATATCGACATCCGACAAAGGGGTAAGCTGGATTTTATCCGTGCTAAAGAGGGGGGCGGTTGATAGGGGGGAGGCTCCAAAAGAGGGCGTGGGGATGTTCCCGCTCCACGACGCTTCACTTTCTAGATCTAGGTCGCCACGGCTCAAGCTGGCGTAGGCAGGGACTTGTGCGACGGAAGCAGGGGCTTCGACGACTTCTTGAAAGCTATTCCACGCACCACAATTATGGCACCGTCCGACGTGTACGGCGGATTCATATTCACAGGATTGACAGACATACTTGCGTTTGATTTTTGCCATAGCGTCATTATAGAAGAAAAGAATGCTTTAGGTCAAATGGAGCGTTTTGAATCATTTTCCTTTTCACTCTCCTGAAATCAGGAGGGGGAACAGGAAAAAAGACTTTCGCAGAGCTTTCTATAATGAATTTTTGAAAACTTCATACGAAGCCCCCAATTACAGAAAAAGAAAAAACACCCCGAACAAGATTCGAACTTGTGACCGTCCGCTTAGAAGGCGGATGCTCTATCCAGCTGAGCTATCGAGGCGTTTCTTCAGATTACATGGTAACACAAAAATGTAAATGGTTCATTTAAAAATCTGAAAAATCATCTTTTTTCGAAGAGATTCTCACTAAGTTGAGTCGCCTTTTGACAGGACTTAAAAAGAACAAACGCTTGGTACTCGCCACAATTACGGAAAGGGGTAAAATAAACAAAACCCCCCATAAGCCAGCGACATCCACACTAATCAACAAAATAAACATCAAAATTAAGGGATGCACATAGTAGCGTCTGTCAAATAAACGGGGACTCAAAAACTTGGCTCGTAAAAAGTGAAAGGCTCCTGCAAGAAGTCCCAAAATAAGGAGTTTCGGCAAAGCCAGCTGTGCCATTAAAATCAAGGCAGGTAACAATAAGCCCAACCAAGGGCCTAGAACAGGAATAAAACAAAGTACGGCGTAAATGAAGGCAAGAAGCCCTGCGTAACTTAGCCCTAGGCTCTGAAAAACGATGTACATAAACACACCCGAAACCAAGGCAATTACGGCATAGGCTTTTACGGTGCGAAACATCAGCACTTGGCTCAACACCACCCCACGAGCCAAACGGTTATTACGACTATTGGGTAAAAAGACCGTCACCAGTTTGGTGATTTTGGCACCGTCGACTAAAAGATAGAGCGAAATTAACTGCCCCATTAAAATGTAGAAAAGGGGCGTAATACTTTTAGAACCTAAGGTATAGAGACCGCCGACCAAGTGACTTTTCAACAAACGCAGTTGATCGGTAATAACGTGGGGTAACGTGAAGTCGAGGTCTTTTTGAAGTTGCCATAGTAAGCCTTCCACCCGATGAAACGCTTTAGGGATGAATTGCTGTAATTCGTTGAGTTGAATGCTTAAAGACGGTAAAATGGTTACGACAAAAATAAAGAAAAAGAAGGCAATGCACGCATAAGAAATGACGACACTAACATGCCGAGACACTTTAAAGGTGGGCTTTTTCAAGAGTTGGCAAAGGGTTTTAATGACGATATTCAGTAAGCTGTCGACAAATAAAACCCAGCATAAAATAATGAAGGTGAAATTATAGGCACCTACCAGCATCATAATTTCATTAAAGAGTAACTGAATAAAGTGAAAGCCCCCAATCAGGAGTAAGAAGCTTCCTAAAAGACTCAAGTTAATTTTAAGCCATCGGGAAGAAGGCAGTATTGAGCTTGAAGCGTTTACGGATACAGAAGAAGACATAGGAGGCTTTCTCAATAAATAGAGGCTTTTGTGGGGGCAAGGTCATTATTTTCAGGATTGTTAAACTGAAAGGTTTTAAAGCGTTTTAAGGTGACTAGTGTGAT
Organism: Vampirovibrionales bacterium; assembly: GCA_044371965.1. Taxonomy (GTDB): domain Bacteria; phylum Cyanobacteriota; class Vampirovibrionia; order Vampirovibrionales; family JAJTHC01; genus JAJTHC01. The sequence continues at coordinate 2,153 of JBILSS010000047.1, read as the reverse complement.
AGCCGCAAGAGGAATAGCAAGCAAAATGCCTAAGACGCCTCCTAGCTTTCCACAAATAATCAAGGAAACAATAATAAAGACGGGGTGCATACCTAAGGCATTGCCAAACAGTTGCGGTTGAATGATATTGTCTTTCAAGGTTTGCCACAGGTAACTGCTGGCAAAAACGCCAAGTAAGGTGGTGAAATCGCCTGTTAAAGCGATCATCAACAAGGCAGGCGTAAAGCCAATATACGTCCCCACCACAGGCAATATCTCTGAAATGGCGAAAATACTGGCAAGCAGTATGGCGTAATTGACCCCAAATAAACTGTAAACCACAAACATATACAGCCCTGTTAGCATACCTAAAAAGACCTGCCCTTGAACAAAGGCAAGCATGATTCGGTGTAAATCATCAGCAAAGTTTTGAACGTGTTGACGCAAAGCAATGGGCAAGTGTGTGTACATGCTCGTCATGGTGCTTTGCCCTTCAAGCAAGGCGTAAAATACGTACACAATCAAAAGCACGCTCCACAAAATGCGGGTCAAGCCCGCATTTAAAAAGACATTGCCTTCCCCAACGCTCAATTGAAACCACGACGCAATGGATTCCATTACGGCAGGTGGCACACGCCATGTCATGGGGCGAAGGGCATCGTAAGAATCAATAAAGGGGAGGGATTTGATGAGAGGAATTAAAGACGGGTAATGATGCCCCAACGCATCGAGCTTTACTTTGAGTCCGATCGTCATTTGCGTGAGCGTGTAGGGCAATTCTTTTAAAAGGGCAAGGGTTTCTAGCTTGAGCGTCGGTACAAACTGCGTGAGTATGATTGAAATTGCGTAAAGCCCAAGGAAGTACACGGTAGAAAGCACAGTGAAACGCAACAATTTTTTACGTTCCCCTAAAAGCGAAGGACGGTTCCATAACGCCATTTCAACCACATCAAAAAGCTTGAGGATGCCTTTTTCAAGCCATAAGACAGGGGCAAGCAAGAGGTAAACAAAAACAGTCCCCACCACGAGCAGAGAAACGGTAAGAGGCAGCAGCCCTGCAATATAGCCGAGTGCGTAGACATTTAAAAAGAATAAAACACTGACCCATAAACGGGTGGTGTAACGATCTAAATCAGGGACAGACGTGACACGAAAGCTTTGCGTGAACACGATTTATCCCTTTGGTGCTTCAGCTTGAATAGGCGATTGCGTGGGAGACGCTTTTTCTGGTGCAGAAGGGGAGTCCAGCCAATCGTCCAACGCTGTGGTTGCCCACTTTTTCAGTCCACAGAGTCCTGAAAGTCCCCATGACTTGGCTTGATTCAAGGCAGAAGCCCCTTTCCCCACGGAGCGTTGAATGAGATCAACCCCCGAATCCACTTGTTCCACCAAACGAGCCGTATGGCTCGTAATGGCTCGTAAGTCTTGAATTAACGGCACTAAATCAAACCGTGCAATGTTGACAAAGTCTAAAGCGTGTTGCAATAAAAATAAGGATTTGTACAACAACAACGCCAACAAAACGCCTACAGGAATAAGCAACAAGGTTAGAAGTTCTAGCATTTTGGCGAGCTGAACGTCCGCTAAAGAATTGGCAAACATGGGGGTTTCTCTCTCTACTTAAATAAGTAACAGGCTTACACCGCTTCGCTTTCTTGCGTGCGTTGAGCCGCATCTTCCGTGTCGAGATCATCATCATTCCACGACTCATCTTCACGAGACTTGGCTTCGTTGATCTTTTTAGCATCTTGGCTAGCTTGCCATTTGTTCCAACGCTTTTCAAGTGAATAGCGTTTTTCATCTAAGAATTGGCGAGCCTTGCTATAAGGATTTTCCACTTCTTCTTTCAAGTGTTCGACGCCTTCTTTGAAGTCTTCCGTGGTGTCGTCTGCCCATTTTTTAGCCAAACGACGGTTTTCCGTACCGCTATGGGGGCTGTAAAGCAAGCTAAGTAAGGCACCCGTCAAAGCACCGACGAGCAGTCCTGCTAAAAAGTTTTGTAAGGAATTGTCTTGAGATTTGGACATGGTTAGGGGTCTCCTTTTTTATATAGTATTTTAAATAATTTCCCCTACAGTGTCTATACTTTGTCGCTACGATTATTTTGTTCAGTCATGTAGGTCTATCTACACTTCTTCACAAAATAATCTAGGCTCCTCGTCTAGCCTACTGTA
>JBILSS010000046.1:0-13425 GCA_044371965.1 Vampirovibrionales bacterium | reverse complement strand
GCGATTTTCAACGATCCTGGTACGGTGGTCATTACAGGGAACGGGACGTTTAACAATAACACCGCCGCCCTCAACGGTGGAGCCATCGCTAACGTGATCAGCTCGACCTTGAGAATCACAGGCAACGGTAGCTTTACAGGCAACAGCTCCAGCACAGGCTCTGGCGGAGCCATCACCACAGAAGACAATTCTCACACGGTGATCGGGGGGTATGGTACTTTCACGAACAACACGGCATCCGTCAATGGTGGTGCGGTGAATGTCAACAATTCGAGCTTTAACGTCTTAGATGGTGCGACGTTTAGTGGAAACACAGCGACATCGGGTAATGGTGGGGCAATTTATCTGAATAACAACGCCATAGCCACCTTAGTCGCCAACACGCAAAATGTGACGTTTAGTGGCAATACCGCCAATGGGGTCAACAATGGCGTGGGCTTTGGAAGCAATAGTGTTTTGAATGCCAATGCCAATTCTGGTGGTGGCGAAGTCATTTTCTTAGACAGAATCACGACTACAGGCAACAATAACGTGATCAACTTTAACCGCACAGGCACGTGGAACACCGCAACGTCTCCCAATACGCCGACAGGCAATGGGATTCCGACGACAGCTCTCACGACAGGTAATATTCGATTAAATGCGGATATGAGTGGCTTTAGTGGGGCAAGCAATACGGTTAATTTATACGGCGGTAGCATGTATTTGGGTTCTTCGGGAACATTTTTCAATAATATCAACTTTAATGCTGGCAATAACGCCACCTTGAATCTCATCAACAATAAGATTGACACGATTGCCCTCAATAGCGTAAGTGTGGACAATTTAAACCTTCATGTGGACATCGATCTCGCCAATAAACTTGTGGACAACATTAACGCCACCAGCGTGGGGGCGAATGACACGGTCACGATTAAAGGGATTAACTTGTGGAATGACGGCCCTTCAGGCGTGGTGTTTGTGAACAATTCTTACCAGCTCAAATTAACCGTTGACCCTGCGGTTCAGCAGGTGATGGGTCCTGTTTACGCCTACAACGTTATGGTGCCTGATCAAACTGTACCGGGTGGTACAGCCCCATCTTTTGAGAATAGTGCGTTGTTGTTATTACGAACGAATGAAGTGAATCCGTTTGTGAGGTCATCTGCAACGGTGAAACAAGGCGTGCAGATTGGAATCATGGACAATTCTCGAATGGTGCTGAATCGTGCGGATGAAGTGATGAGCTTTATGGATACGGTTCTTTACCAAACAGGTGTTGAGTATGATAAAGTCAACAAGGTGGCGTTATTAGAAGGATTCCCTGAATATAGCGGGATGTATGATCGCTTAGAGCGTGGGGGCGTGTGGTATCGACCCTTCTCAAGCTTTGAGAAAGTGTCCTTTAGTAACTTAAGCAGTCGCATTAACAATACAGGTTATGGCATGTTGGTGGGTTATGATTCAGCCTTGAAGCGTCGTGCCTTCGGTTTTAAGAATATGACGACGTATTATGCGGGTTATAATGGTGCTAATCAAGGCTATACGAATGTCAATAATACCATTACTAGTGGTTTTGCGGGTGTTATGGAATCTCTCTACAAAGGTAACTTCTACATCAGTGCGATGGTTCAAGGGGGGGGGGGAAGTGTTCGTGAGCGAATCGCTAATTATGGAAGTTCCACTTATGGCATGGTGAACGGTAGTTTTTCGGTGAAAACAGGGTATAATATTCACTTGCCGAAGCAGACGGTCTTGCAAGTTCACGGTCAAGCGGTGTATACGTTGTTGCAAAGTAGCACGTATACGAATGGTCAAGGTGTGCGAATTCAACCTGACTTGATGAGCAGTTTACAGATTGCTCCTGGTGTGCGGTTGACGAAGAATATTAAGGGATGGCAACCATATATTGAAGCCAACATGGTGATGAATCCGTATCACAGTGCGAAGATGAAGGCGGATGCCTTTTCGTTGAGCAATCCAGCGTTGGGGACTTATTTCGAGTATGGTTTTGGCATTCAGAAGACGACTCAGCACGATGTGCAGACGTATGCTCAGGCGATGATGCGAACAGGATCACGACAAGGTGTGGCACTTGAATTCGGCATTAAAATCCCCGTCGGGCAGAAGTAGTCGGCTAAAGTTTACCAGACCCTTATTCTTTATGTATAGCCAAGTTTATAATTTTCTGTACAGTATCTCTTCGTTGTCGCTATTTAATCGTTTAATTGGTATCACACATCTACGAGTCTAGGTTTCTAGAATCCACCTACTCTATTCAACGTGTCTTCATAAGAAAGACTTGATTTATTCTGTTTTTTTGATTTAATAGACAAAGAAGCTCAAGAGAGATTGCCTTTGCGGGTGTAACTCAGTTGGTAGAGTATCTGCCTTCCAAGCAGACTGTCGCGCGTTCGAGTCGCGTCGCCCGCTCCATTTTTGAACCTTGACAACTGAAAACTTATCGACTGAATATAGGTGTCATTTATCGACTGGCGTATGTAACATTTTAGCGAAAGACCCTTGATTCGTCATACTTTTGTCTAAAATGTATGTATGAAAAATCTTATCTCTCTTCAAGAAGCAAGTGTACATCTTAGGGTTAATGTTAACACACTAAAATACTGGGTGCAAAATGGTAAGGTCTCCGCTTCTAAAAGCGGATCTTATAATGGCACCGCCATTTGGCTTGTTGATGTCAAAAACGCTAAAGCTTACCTTGATTCAAAAAACAAAAAGAAGTCGCTTAGACCAAAGCAAGACCCTGTCTTTGAGTTTCATTACACTCAATGGATGAAGGGTTTGCAGTTTGGGATTTTAAGCAAGAAACCACTTGCTCAAAAATCGCTTAAGTGTCATGAAGGAGCCTTAAAGAACTACTGGAAATGTCTTAAGACAAACCCCAGTATTTCTAAAATATCCGTCCAGCACTTGCAAGAAGCTCTGTATGCGGTTCCTGTTAGTGAAGCAAATTGTCACTTCGCTTTAAGGGAACACATGTACAAAGCGGTGCGGTCGTTTATGAAGTATCTCATCACGATCAATCAAGCGACAGAATTGGACTTGGTCGAATTGACTAAGCTCAAACCTAGACGCCTGACCCCACCAAAGCGACCGAAGCTCAAAAAGCTTCAAACTGACCGATTTCTTTCGGTCATTGAACGATCGCAGAAAAGCCCGTACCACAAAGAACGCATGATTTTGATGATCATTCTGATTCTTGAGACAGGCTTAAGGATTGGTGAAGCCCTCGCCGTTAAATGGGATGACTTCGATTCCGATATGCGTTTGCTTCATGTCATGGGGAAAGGGAAGAAGAGTCGACTTCTGCCTGTTTCGCCTAGCGTTAGAATGCTGTTGGAACAGTGGAAAATGACTCACTGGAACCCTCAATGCACCACGGTCTTGAATGCTTGGTCGTATTCAGGGGTTTATCTCGCCTTGGATCGCATCCGTGAAAAGACGGGCGATGACATCAATTGGCACGGCTTTAGAAGAACAGCGGCGACATGGTGGGCGGAACAGAGTGTGCCGTTAACGCATGTGCAGAAACTCCTCGGTCATGCCAGTATTACCACGACGCAGATTTACGTCGAAGCAGATAGCCGAGACGTGGCTGAATATATGCTCAAACACTATAAAAGCAAAATGGCTTAATCGAAATGCCTTCAAATAGGTTGAATATTTAATTATCAAGGTGCTAGGTCGCTTCTAGTGCCTGATGCCGATTCCTCTGTTGTGAGGGCATCGGTGGTTGAACTGTCTCACCAGTTCAACCTATTTGGCGGTCAAGATTTGATGTTTACTATCCTACATTGTTTTTTAATGTTTGGCAATACTTTATTTAGAGGAGAAAGAAAATGATGACTAAAGCCCTTTTGATTCCTGAAGAGTTTTCTATTGGACAAGCTCAATTTTTAGCATCGGTATTTCAAGCGGAACAGATGAACCACACGGAAATTATGCCATTTTCAGAAAGAGAAGTGCATATGGACGCTGATCATAGAGATCAGTATGAAGAAGTTTTAGCAAAATGCTGTTACGTTGATAAAGATGAAAATTTAAGGATTCAGAAACAGTATATTATTCCTGCCTATTTTGAAGAAGAGGTATCTTAATTCTGAATAATAAAGTTATTTAAACCAAGAGGTTTGATTTATGGGTTTTTTTCTATTTTTATTAGTTTGTGCAATTTTATACTTTATTTTCAAATCACCTTTTCAAGATTCCCCTGTGAATTATGGTTTTAGTGATCAAAATACTTTTGACTTGATTTACATCTCTCAATATGGCGAATACACAAATAGACGTTTTAAGGCGTTTCGATTGATTGATTATAAAACACTACAAGGATACTGCTATTTAAGAGAAGAAGAAAGAGATTTAAGGATTGGCAATATCCAAAACATAGAAGTGATTGAAAGTCTTTTGAAAAAGCATATTGAAGAGTTGAATCATACTTTTTTAAAAGGTACAAATAGGTATTGCCATCTATCGACCTATACTGGGCATGATGATTTACTTGTCACGCCTCTTGAAATAACAAACAAGGGTTTAAGTGTATGGGTTTATAATTGGGGAGGAATCTATACCTTTTACCCAAGAAACATTAAAAACCTTATTCATTTTAGACATTCAGAAAAAAATTACACTGATTTGGTTAAATCTCAATTTGATATGCTTGTACGAAGTGCTAAAGGAGAGTCATTTAGTAGTGCTTTTTCTAAAAAAAATGAAATAGCCCTATGGATTCGTGGGGAAGAGGATTATTTGGTTCATTTTATCAGAGAAGACAAAAACCTTACCGTGACTTGCACTTGTGGAAGAGGGTCTAAAGGTTGGTTGTGTAAGCATAAAACAGAATTGGTTGAAGGTGATTTCACAAAAGTCGTAGACGGTGTTGAATTCAAAGAAGATTTGAAAAAACTGCTATCAGACACAGATGTAGAATCCAGCTACAATGAATATCTAAATGACCCAACCGTTAAAAATAGAGATCTATTTAAAGAAGCTCTAAAGGACTAAAACCCGATATGGGAATCCACATATCGGGCTAGTCGGCTTTGTTGTAGTCATTTAAGGCTTTGAGCCAGTCGTGCAAGTCGAGCAGTTCGAGTTCCCAAAGGTCTTTTAACGACGTGTGGGTCTGAATGCTCAAATGCACGCAGGCTTGCCTTAACTCTTCTGCACTGGCGTGGATGATGCCTCCGCCTGCGGCTTGGGAAAAAAACCAGAGAATGCCTCTCCCAATTTGCGATAATCCAATTGGTCAATTTCGTAAATGAGCTTCAAGTCAACACCGCATAAGTTGGAAAAAAGCACGATTTCTTGCTCTAACTCGGAACCTTCGGTTTTGTCAGACGTGATGCGGTCAATCACCTTAGGGCGACGCATCGTGAGCGTGGTAATTTTTTGACCTTGAAATTCAATAGGGTACTCAAGTTTTATCGTGGCGTTCATTGTAGAACCTTTCTGTTTGATTTAAAAAAATGGGGGTGATAAGCCCCCATACCATGAATTAAGAAGAACTAAATGCCTAAGTTTAAGCGTGTCACCGCAAGCTGGTCGATGCCGTCGATGATGCGTACGAAGTTAGGAATGTCGATCAAGTGAACGGTCTGCCCACTGATTTTCAACTCGTAGCGATGCACATTCATCATGACGTCTAACTTAACGGCTTCGCCTGCCTTAAACTCGCTGGGGTCAACCTTGATCAGTTTCCCCTCAAGTCGAACTTCAACAGGTTGCTTTAAGCCAAACTCACTTTCAGCAGACCCTCGCAAGACCAAAGGCGTGGTCTGTCCTGTGGTGACGCCCCAAAGATCGAGGACGTCTTTGCTGAATTGATTTAAGGTGAAACTACATTCTAGCTTGTTCATCCCCATAGGAATATCAATGGGGGCATCCATGCCACCTGCTCGAAACTCTTCCGTCTTCAATTCAAGCGTGGGCAGTTTGCACATTTCGACGTTACCTGCGTAAGCTCGACCGTCTACCCATAGGGCGAAGTTACGAATAATATCTTTTCCATACGTTGGCATTTTTAAAAACCTTTCCTGTTTTTAGATTTCAAAGATTTCTGTTAAATACCCATTGTTCACGGCAGACCGCAAGGTGATGCGTTCGGCTGGGTAAGTGGGAGCAAAGTCAAAGTCAATGACGATGTTTCCTGCAGCGATTTGTGCAGGTGGGTTGTGAGCAGGATCTGCCCATGCGTTACCGTCAATAATCGCCCCTTGTGCCTGTAAGATACTTAGGAATTGATTCACGGTTCCCACGACATCATTAACAAGGGTTTTGTTGATGCCACGGTCAATCGCCCATAACAACGCATTGAGGATGCTGTCATTTATGACATCCGCCGTGCGACGCACCGCCAAGAACTGCCACTTCGCATCCGCACTGGGTGTACGGTTGCCCCATAAGCGGTAGCCGTCTTCACGAATAATCGTGGCAACGTTCGCTTCGTTGAGCAAGTTGGCTCGGGCGTTGATGTCGCCCATGGTGAAGTCAATCGGGCGAGCCGTGCCAATAATGTTGTTAATCGGTTTGTTGGAAGGGGACACCCAAAAGCCTTCTTCATTGTCGACTCGGCAAATCACACCAGCCACAGCGGAAGACGCAGGCATTGCAGTGGGCGTGCCTGCTTTAGATTTCAACACGAAAGGATCAACGATGTAAACACGAGAAGAACTAAAATCGCCTTCGTATTCAATCGCTTTGGCGTCGGTTGTGTTAGGGGCATCGACCACCGCAATGGCTCGCATTTGCTCTGCCACGGTGGCAAGCTTTGCCGCAACGGCATTCGCTGTGGACGTCCGCTGATGCGTGAAGCTTGGGGCAATCAGGATTCGAGGGGCAACGCCTAAGACGGATTTAGCACCAAGAAAGGCATCAATGCCTTCGTAATTGCCTGTCGTGACATTAACCCCACCGATGACGTTCGTTGTGGTGGCAGCAATATCCGCCCCTTCAGTCACTCGAACGACAACAACTAAGGCTCCGCCTTGATCGAAAATCAAGTCGAGGGCATCAGGAAGTGATCCCGTCGTTCCCAATTGTGCCGCTTCGACTCGGTTTGTGATCAAGGTGGGGGTATTCAAAGGGATAGTCGTCCCTAAGGGAGCCGTCCCCACAATCCCAATAACGCCCGTTCGCACGGTAGGGATGGGGCGTGTGCCACTGGTAACTTCAGTAACTTCAACACCATGTAAAAAAGGCATTAGGCGTTACCTCCGTCTGGTTTCGCTTTAGCAAGTTTGCCTTCGGCTTTAAATAAAGACTCTTTGGTTTTTGACAGCTCTTTATGTAAGGCGTCAATATCAATGGCCAGTTGAGCCTTCTCGGCTTGACAAGCTTCAAGATCACCTTTGAGATCGTCTTCTTTTTGAAGCGATTCTTGAAGGTCTTCTTCTAAAGTTTTGATTTGATCAATCAAATCAAGGTTCGTATCTTGAAAATCGCTCAAGGTATCGTCGATCGTGTCGTCTTCAAAGGTGACTAAGCCTTGACGCTTCAAGGCGTGGGCTTCGTCGTGGGGGAGCAGAAGCTCCGCACCGTCGTCGTGATGCTCGCCGTTAATATGGCGACCTCCGACGGTTTTCACAAGGATTTCGGCGTTCATGGGGTATCCTTCCATGTTTTCAACTAATAACAGGTAAAGGGTGCAAGGGGCAGTGTCTCACCGCCCCGACACGTTGGGGACTTAGGCGAGAATGTCCTGAATGGCAGAGAAGGCAGCGGCGTGTTTAACACCCACATCCCACATTTGCATTGCTTCGACTTCAATCGTGCCTTGTCCGACTTTGTAGGGATTGACAAGAATTTCAAGTCCGCCCCAGCCAGCCAAAATCAATTCCGACCAATTACCGAAAATAGCAGCGGAACAAATGCCTGAAGCCGACCCTTTTGTAAGGTTGCTCGGTACGGCATTGGTGGCATAAACAGGGTAGCCGTTGGCTTCTTTGCTGACTTGATCCAGCAAGAATAAACCGCTACCTGCATCGATACGGATCGTTTTCATCGCCCCACGCACCTTGGCGTTGGTCAAGTAACCTAACGAATCTAAAGGCGTGTTGGATGTCGCAATGTTCGTTTCCAGTTCAACCAGTTTGTCAAAGGTAATGGCTGCACCGTTTGTACCCATAGCAACTGAACCAATACCGCTGGTGTTCAAAATACCACGAGGCACACCCGAAGTACCTGAACCGTTAATAACGGCTTGTTGCAAGCCCAAAGCCAAGACAGTCGCCAACTGTTGCAAGACCAACCCTTCAACAGAAATACTGGATTGAGCCATTAACTGACGAGTGTATTGCGTCCGTGCTGAAATGGTTTTGGGAGACAAGGCAACTTGATCAAAGAGCAAGTCACTTGCAGTGGCTTGAGAGCCTTCCGTGCTAATCCAAGTCACACTGTTACCAGTCGTCACACGAGGCACGGCGATATTGCCTTGAAGCCCCGTAAGCATCGTGGCTCCCATTTGGGGCAAGATTAACGCATTACGGAACACATCAATAAAGCCGTTAAGTTCAGTGGCGACAAGGTTGGTTGCCCCTGTCGTACTGCCCAAGGTGGAACCCAACGCACGAGTCAAGACATCGAACGGAATAAGCGTGCCTTTTACGTCGCCTTGATGATTACGAGCAGCGTCTTGGGCGATTTCCATTTCAAAGCCAGCGTCGACTTTGCTGGGGTCTGCCAAGTGGCTAATCAAGCGACGGATCGAATACTGGCTCAAGTCACGCTCGCTCATGCCGATACTGGCATCTTTCACTTTAGGGTCGGCGTTTTGCTTAGAACGCAAATCCAACAATAAGTTGCGGTACTGATCAAGGGGGGTTTCTTTAAGAAACTCATCTTGTGCAATTTGACGGGCATTGGGGACGCCAGCCAAATCGGCTAAGTCCACAAACTCTTTCAATAACTCTGTGGTCGTCATGTCTCGTTTTCCTTTTGTCTCTTCGACTTTAACAACTAATTTAGGGGAAATAGGGGTGCTTCGCTGGTCTAGCGGTGCGGTTGCTGTGGGGGTGGATGCCTTTCGTTCTTCATCCGATTGTGGTTGTGGGTCATCGATTTCTTGCTCAACGGTTTCCGTTTCTTCCTCTTCTTCTTCAGAATCAGGAATAGCGGAATCTTGAGGAGCGTCACGCTTGGCGTTTGGATCAGGGAAGCTTCGCCCTTCGCCGACGGTTGGGTCAGCAGGTACCGTAACAAAAGACACCTCGTAAGGCTCCCAGTCGGTGGCGATGTAGCGATAGGTATCTTCAATCTTTTCTTCGCTGTACGAATGGATCATGTAACCTGCTGAAATCGAACGCAGAATGCCGTCTTTGACTTGAGCAAAGCGAGTGTTCGACAGTTCATCCGTGCCAAAACGTACCGTGCCACGCAGGACTTTATCCGCATCCAACCGCACATTTTCAACCACACCGATCAAAGCGTTCACATCGTGATTGAAAAGCAGGCTTCCGCCATTTTGAAGACGCTCCAAACGGATCGCTCCTTGCTCGTGGCTTAGAATCTCTTCACCATACCAACGACGCACAGGGTACTCGCTGGTAATGGCGACATCCACGGTGCGTTTGCCTTCATCGATGCTTCGCTTATCGATTTCAAAAACACGGCGAACGTTTGTGTCTAATTTACGTTCTTGCAATAGGGGATTTTCAAACATTTTGGTTACCTTCCTGAATGTTAACGGTTAAAGCAGTGCCGAAGAATTGATCAATGGCAGGCTGTGGAATGCCTGCTTGAGCCATGTCTTGCAAGTCTTTAGAAATTTCGGCATAGACATCTTGAGGATCACGCCCCTGTTCACGAATGGTTTGACCGAAGCTTTTCGTCAGGCTTCTTAAATTGTTCATCGTGGCGGAAGAATCCTTAAGCGGATCAACCCAGCTCCAACGTCTGCCTTGCCACTCGTGATTTAATAGGTCTTCCATAGCGGAAACCTTAACAGGGATGCCGTTTAGCTTGATTAAGCCTTTGAGCAGTGCAAACTCCAACCACCGCTCGTAGATGGGGACACATAAATCATCAATGATCGTCTGTTGCCCTAGCGTGTACTCGTCTCGCTCGTCAAGGGTGAAGTGACGCAAGGTGCTAAAGTTTACGCCTTCGCCGTCGCTTGCAAGGGACGCATAAGACACATCCAAACCGCTTGACGCATCCTTTAAAATCTCTTTTTTGAAGGCTCCAAACTCACCGCTGGGGTAAGTGGGGTTGTGGGTGACGGCATTATAGCCGTCAGGTAAAACCATGATTTCGCCTTCTTCGGTTTTTTGAATATCTTCAAAGACTTGTTTTTGAGGGGACTCTACCTTTTCGCCGTTGTCGTCGAAGCTATCTTCAGGTTGCGAATCCATGGGATAAGTGGACTGAATGATCAAGCCTTTGTTCGCACTGCTTCGGGCATTGAGTAAGGTGGCGAAGGTGTACTTTTCTAAGTGATACATATTGACCAAAGCCGTCGCAGTCGCAGGGATGCCTCGCTTCTGCCCCACGAATTCAGGCACAAACAAATGAAGCACATTTTGAGCATCGACACGGTCATAATCCCGATCGCTTCCGTAAGACTGATACGCCTTAAAGGGCGTGTCTTCTTTCGTAAAGTAGTAGGCAAGGGGCTTACCAAAAGAATCCACTTCAATACCGTTGACGATGCGAGTACCGTCAGTTTTCGTGGCGATTAAGGCATGGGGGACTCGTTGAGCGTCGACGAGCTGAAGGCTCAAACCTGTCGAGCTTTCGTGGATGATAATAAAGGCTTCACCGTCCATGTCCATTGAACGCACGACGCTTGCTTGCACTTGGCGGAAGTTCAGGCGACCTGTTACATCGCAACGCTTCCCCCAACGCTCAAAGGCTTTTTCGGTGGGGGTGTTATAATCCGAAACACTACTTTTGACTTGTAGCTGAATGCCTTGCGAACCGACCACATGACGCACTCGCATTTTAATGAACTTACGAATGGTGCTATGGTTGGAGTAGGCAAAACGGCTCCGTGTCACAAGGCTTCGGAGTTCCTGCTGAATCACCAAGTCGATGTGTTCAAGCCCCGTCTTCCAACCTAAGGCAGTACGATCCGCCTTGGACGCATTGAATAAGCGAGTGAAAATATCCACAAGCCCTTTCATAGGGGTGCGTTTCGCCTGATAATTCACCGCAGGGGCTTTTCTATTGTTAAACCAGCCAAACATTAGTTATACCCCACTACAATTGTTTCAAACGGAGACTTGCCTTGTGCTTTGCGATTTTGCATTGCGACACGGCTGGCATAAAATTTTTCAAGATCAACAAGCTCCTTCAAGGTACGGCGTTCGAGTTCCATGCCATTCACCATGTACTTGTGTTGTTCTTTGGTGGCGGATTTTTCAATCACGGCACGAATGTTGTCCAAGACTCGTTCTTCATGAGTGCGAGCATCCAAGCCCCCAGTCAAGGTATTTAAGCTTCGGGCAAGGATCAATCGCCCTCCCTCAATCACAAGAGAATCCTCATCTTTTGTAGCGACCACCTGATAACGGGTCGTTATTTCGCCTGTATCTGTCAAGGCATTTAAATCAGACGCTCCCACATTGAGTACCCAGTGGTCAGCGTCCCATACTAAAGGTAGATTGAGTGAGCCTTTGATGTTTTGCAAGAAAAGCACTAGCCCCCAACCGTCCAAATTAGAGTAAGCCTTCGCTGGAGAGTTGCGAAGGGAAACTGTAATTGTAGTGCCTGCAAGCAAGCGAGTTGGGAAGCTAGTCATCTTTATACCTTCTACTTATTGACAATCCAAAAGGATCAACATTAGCATCTTAGCGACTTTGCTCCCGTGGTTCTTGGGCAAGGATACGCAGGCTTACAAAAGCCTTAGTTGAGTTGCGAAAGGCTTGTTGCTCCACAGGCGTTCGATGTGCTTCTCTCTCACGCGACTATTGGCAAAGTTAGCCGTCTTCTCAATGTCGTGAACATAGAAGCCCATGGCGTCCGCCACAGGGTTGGGGTAGCCACTCAAAATAAAGGTGCCTTTGATGTCCCTTAAAACCTGCAAAAGCTCCATGTACTGCTCAACACTGTAGCCTCCATAATGTCCGCAATTGGTGCCGATATAAGGTGGGTCGCAATAAAACAAGGTCTCTTCGGTATCAAAGTAATCGATGATGTGCAAAGCGTCCTCTTCCCAAATTTCAGCTTCAATCAAACGATCAGCCGTTTTATAAAGACGTTCTTGCGTCCGCTTATACGCTTTGATGATTTGAGGTTTACTGCCTCTTGATTTGGCAAAGCCAGCCCCGATTGAATGCCCGAAGCTTTGATGACACCCGACAAAGACCGCCCATGCGGTGCTAATCTCGTCAAGGATTGGCATTTTTAAGAGATCCATAGCACGGTAATACTCGGCTCGACTAAACGGCGTGAAGCGTAAGCGTTCGATGAGTTGCTCACGTTTTTCAAGATCCTGCATGACTCTGTAGAAGGTGACGAGCGGTTTGTACGTGTCGTTGATAATTTCACGACGGCTGGGAACTTTGGCAAACATGACGGCTCCACCGCCGAAAAAGGGTTCAACATAAAGTTCATGGGGTGGCATAAGATTCACAATATGGCGAGCAATGGTTTGTTTACCGCCATGATAAGAGAGTAAAGGTTTCATTAGGGAGCTTCCTATTGATTGAGAGAGGTTTAAAGAAAGCCCCAAGAAAACTTGGGGCAGGGTCAGTGTTTAAGATTCAGTGTCTTGTTGATAAGCAGGGTGATCCTTCTTGTCAAGCCACGCTTTCAAAACGCCTAAGATCACATCGATTCCAATGTCATCAATCGGGTTTGGGGTCTTCTTCGCTAGGGGCTTTAAAAGCTTTTCAATCACAGATTCAACAGCTTGAACGGCAAAAATCCACATAGTCGGGATCCTTTCTTTTTTGGGGGTAACACCATATTGCCGACATCGGCAATATGGTAAGTCTATTTGTTCACCATATCGGTGACGTCACCAATATGATAGGGCTATTTGTTGAGTAGTCTAAAGCTGGGATTGATACCACTTAACAGTGTTCCGCATGGAGTCACCCACATCTTGGGGCTTGACCGTTGGATCCCACGGTAGCTGATTGATGTCAATCTTGCCTGCGGATCTGGTCGAAGGGTGACGCAAGCCAAACTCATAGTGGGTGTGGACGGTTTCAGGCGTCACCTCAATACCGTACTCTACGCAAAGTTCAGCAATCTTCTTGCAGGCTGCTTCGTAGCTATCCCGTGTGAATGCTCCGTGCTTGAAACCTTTCGGACCACCACACACGGCGATGCCTATTCTAAAGCTATTGCCTCCGCCACAATGGGCAGCGTACTTGTCACGGTTGGAAAGTTGCTTGCCGTTGGCTTCAGGCTTATATCTGCCAGCATGCACAACCCCTTTGGAATCAACACTGAAGTGATAATGCTTTTTGTCGCTAGCGT